>NZ_JBXWSF010000051.1:0-27981 GCF_059613285.1 Ruegeria sp. BHSB058
GTCAAGCTCAAATCCGGGGCCGAAGACATCACTGCCTATCTGGCGACCTTCAGCCCCCAGTAAACCCGGCGCCTGATGCTGGCTAAGCCTTGTGCATCAAGGCGGCCAGCCGGGCGGTTTCACTGCCAAAGCCACTGGAAACCTGATCAGCGGCCGCATTTCGCGCACCTTCGGGTTTGTTCTGACCAAGCTTCCAGGTGCCCTGAATATCTTCAACGCGCATGCGGCACGGTACGATCATGCGCATCATCCTGTTCAGCGCTTCACTGGACATTTTCCCTGTGCCCCATGGGGCTTTGGGCAGCAGCCGCTTCTCATAGAATGCAGATTGGCGGTCAAGCAAGCCACGTAGCTCGTCCTGCGGGCGCAGTTCAAGCTTTCCGGTCAGGTGCACGGCAACGTAGTTCCACGTCGGAACCTGATCTTCGACACCGTACCAATCGGGCGAGATATAAGCATCCGGCCCCTGCACCGCGATTTTCGCGTGCTGCGTCTCGCGCAGAACCCGCACTATGGGGTTCGAGCGCACAAGATGCAGGTCAGCCAGTGAACCGTCTTCGGACAGCAGAAACGGGACATGACTTAATAACGGGGCCTCGCCCGCAGAGAGTGCCAGAACGCCGAACGCCCGGTCGCGGGCGAATTCAACATGACGCGCGCGGTCCTCGGCGCGGAAAGCTGGATTTGGATGCATAAAAATCCTCCTGTCAAATCTCTTGCAGCGGCAGCCGGTTCTTGGCAAGGTCCGCCTCGTTCTCAGGGCGGGGTGGAATTCCCCACCGGCGGTATGCGGGCCATGGCCCGTAAGCCCGCGAGCGGCCCCGGCTTTCGGGGTGTCAGCAGATCTGGTGAAATGCCAGAGCCGACGGTTACAGTCCGGATGAAAGAGAACGCACGGCCAGGCCACGCCCCCGCGTGTGCTCGTCCGTTCGTGATCGCCTTGGGTGACGTGTCTAACCTATGGAGATTACGATGACACACACCCGCTATGCCTTCGTCAAAGCCAACTGGCATTCCGACATTGTTGACCGCGCGCTCGACGGGTTTCTTGAACTCGTCCCCGCAGAACAAGTCGATGTCTTCGATGTTCCCGGCGCGTTCGAGATGCCCCTGCTGGCCCGTGATCTGGCCCAGACCGGGCGTTATGCCGCCGTCGCCTGCGCTGCCTTTGTCGTTGATGGCGGCATCTATCGCCACGACTTCGTCGCACAAGCCGTGGTCGATGGCCTGATGCGCGCCGGGCTTGATACAGGGGTTCCCGTCCTGTCGGTCTCGCTGACCCCGCACCAATATCAGGAAACCGATCATCACAATTCGATCTACCGCGACCATTTCGTACAAAAAGGGCGCGAAGCGGCTCAGGCCGCGCTGATGATCTCGGAAACCCGTGCGAAAGTCGCGCAGGCTGCCTGATCTTCATCCTTTCGAAAATACTCAAAATGCGCCGCCCGCAGGGCGGCGTTAAACCCGTCAACGGCCAAATCCGCTTGAGGCCGGGGGCCTTGCCCGCTAATCACGATCCGCAAAGGAGCACGCCCCATGTCAATGAACAGCTTTGGCCATCTTTTCCGCGTCACCACCTGGGGTGAAAGCCATGGGCCCGCCTTGGGCGCCACTGTCGACGGTTGCCCGCCGGGGGTCACAATAGACGAAGCGATGATCCAGCACTGGCTGGACAAGCGCAAACCGGGACAGAACAAATTCACCACGCAGCGACGCGAGCCGGATCAGGTCAAGATCCTTTCGGGCGTGTTCGAAGGCCAGACCACCGGCACACCGGTGCAACTGATGATCGAAAACACCGATCAGCGCTCGAAAGACTACGGCGACATCATGGACAAGTTCCGCCCGGGCCACGCCGATATCACCTATTGGCAGAAATACGGCATCCGCGACTATCGTGGCGGCGGGCGCAGTTCAGCCCGGGAAACTGCGTCGCGCGTGGCCGCAGGTGGACTGGCGCGCGAGGCCATCAGGCAGATCGCGCCGAATGTGCAGATCACCGGCTACATGACCCAGATCGGTCCGCACAGGATTGATCGCTCCAAATTCGACTGGGCCCAGATCGAACAGAACCCGTTCTGGACACCCGACGCGACGGCGGCCGGGGACTGGGCCGCCTATCTGGATGACCTGCGCAAATCCGGCAATTCTGTCGGGGCCGTGGTCGAGGTTGTGGCACGCGGTGTCCCGGCAGGGCTTGGGGCGCCGATTTATGCCAAGTTAGACACTGATCTTGCGGCCGCGATGATGTCGATCAACGCTGTCAAAGGCGTCGAGATCGGCGAAGGCATGGCCGCTGCTGAACTGACCGGTGAAGCCAATGCCGACGAGATCTTCATGGGTCAGGATGGCCCGCAATACAGTTCAAACCACGCAGGCGGCATCCTGGGCGGCATCTCGACCGGACAGGACATTGTCGTGCGTTTCGCGGTCAAGCCGACCAGCTCGATCCTGACCACCCGCAAGACCATCACAAAATCCGGCGAAGAGACCGAGATCATCACCAAGGGCCGCCACGACCCCTGCGTCGGCATCCGCGCAGTGCCGGTCGGCGAAGCGATGATGGCGTGCGTGATCCTCGACCACCTTTTGCTGCATCGCGGCCAGATCGGTGAAAATCGTGGCCACATTGGCTGAGCTGCGCACCCGGCTGCGCGACATCGCCCGCGATCTGATGGCTTCCGACCCGGCGCACGATCTGGCGCACCTCGACCGGGTCTGGGTCAATGCCAGCGCCATTGCCGATGGGCAGACCGACCAGCGTATCCTGCTGGCGGCCTGCTATCTGCATGATCTGGTCAATCTGCCCAAGAACAATCCCGATCGGCACCTTGCCTCTCGCCGCTCGGCCGAGGCCGCCGCGCCTATCCTCGCCGGTCTGGGCTTTTCCACGCCTGAAATCGAGGCCACGAAACACGCCATCGCCGCGCACAGTTTCTCCGCCGGAATCGCACCGCAGTCGGCCGAAGCCCGCATCCTGCGTGACGCCGACCGGCTGGATGCACTGGGCGCCATTGGCATCGCGCGCAACTTTTCCGTCGCCGGTTCACTGGGTCGCGCCCTTTATGATCCCGCCGATCCCTTTGCCGAAAATCGCCCCCTGGACGACCTGCGGTATTCGGTCGATCACTGGAAGATCAAATTGCTGAGCCTGCCAGCGGACATGCTGACCAAAGGCGGCGAACAGATCGCGCGCCAACGTGTCCAACGCATGTTGCGGTTTCTCGAGTCGTTCGCCGAGGAAATCGGCCGCGCCCTGCCCGCGGACTGGACCGCCGAATAGGACCGGGATTTTCCATTATTGATCTTTGCCCGGCAAAGGCGCAGGGTCGCGCGCATGGCGACCCCCTTAACATCGCATCGACCTGTACTTGCCGTGACGCTCAAGCTGAGTGCCCTGTTTCTGTTCACGTTGATGTCGGCACTGGTCAAGGCGCTGTCAGACACTTTTCCGCCGGGCGAGATGGTGTTCTTTCGTTCGCTTTTCGCCATTCCGGTGATCGTCGTATGGCTGATCGTGCGCGGGGAGCTGAAACAGGGATTTGTCGCGAAAAGACCGATGGGGCATTTCTGGCGCGGCGTTCTGGGCACCACCGCCATGGGCCTGACTTTCACCGGACTCAGCCTGTTGCCGCTGCCCGAGGTGACCGCCATCGGCTATGCCACGCCCATCTTCACCCTGATACTGGCCGCCCTGATGCTGGGCGAAACTATCCGGATGATCCGCATCGGCGCGGTTGCAATTGGTCTCTTGGGTGTTCTCATCATGCTCTGGCCCCGCCTTGGCGGCAGTGACCTGCAGGCCTCTGCCACCATCGGCGCGCTTTGTGTTCTGGGCGCGACCATCGCCCGCGGGTTCGTACAGATCCACCTTCGCCAGCTTGTGCAGGTCGATCACCCCGCAGCCATCGTGTTTTATTTCTCGGCCACCGCGTCGGTTCTGTCTGCGCTGACCGCCTTTTTCGGATGGACAATGCCGACCTTGGATCAGGCCGCGCTTCTGATCCTGACCGGGCTGGTGGGCGGTGTGGCGCAGATCCTGGTTACGTCATCCTTTCGTTTCGGTCAGGCCTCGATGCTGGCCCCTTATGACTATACCAGCATGCTGTTCGCCATCTTCGTCGGCTACGTCTGGTTCGACGAGTTGCCAACGCTGGTCATGCTGTCGGGCGCGGCATTGGTCATTGCCGGAAACGTGCTGGTGATCTGGCGCGAGCACCAACTTGGGCTGGAGCGCGGCAAAGTGCGTGCGGTCACCGATCCCAAAGCCTGACCTTTACCTTTCGCTCACTTTCCCTAGGTTGACCCCGACAATGAACAAGGATTCTCCGATGAGCGACGCACAGGACCACAAGGAAAAGATGCAACAGGTGCAAGCCCAGCACCGCAAGAAAGTGTCCGAAGCGGTCGACCCCGATCGCGGGTTGGTGCTGATCAACACCGGCAAGGGCAAAGGCAAATCCTCGGCCGCTTTCGGTGTCGTCATCCGCGCGCTGGGCTGGGGCAAAAAAGTGGCCGTCGTCCAGTTCATCAAGGGCAAATGGAAAACAGGCGAGCGCCGGTTCTTCGAGGAACACGGGCTGGTCACCTGGCACACAATGGGCGAAGGCTTCACCTGGGATACCCAGGACCGCGAACGCGACATCGCCGCGGCGACGGCGGCCTTTGGCAAGGCCCGCGAACTGATGGAAAGCGGCGGATACGATCTGGTGGTGCTGGACGAGATCAACATTGCGCTACGCTATGAATACCTGACGGTGGATGCAGTCATCGAAGGACTTGAGGCGCGGTCCGGGAAAACCAGCGTGTTCCTGACGGGCCGCGACGCACCGCAGGCGCTCAGGGACTATGCCGATCTGGTTACTGAAATGACCGTGGAAAAGCACCCGTTCGATGCCGGGATCAAGGCACAAAGGGGTATCGATTTCTAAGCCAGCCGCAACCATTCAATGGAGGAGGCGCAAATGACCGCAAACCGTCTGATGATCCTGTCAGGTGTGTCGTTTGTCCTCTTCGGCCTGCTGCTGGGCGCCAGCAGCTCAGAGGCGTCGAAAAACCTCTGGGGCGGGTTGAGCACGGCATCGCTTGGCACCTTTGCCCTGGCGATGGTCGCCGATGCGCTGGCCAACGGCAGGATCAGGTTTCAGTTCGACGTGATCGAGCGGGACAAACGCCCGCGCCTGTTTCTGGCCGCCATATCCCTCGTTGCATTTGCCGGGCTGGTCGTGATGGGGTGCGCCGTTTGGGTCCTGTTTTTCCGGGGCCGATAGCACCCGCGAAAAAGCCGTGGCCTTGGTTGCCACGGCTTTTTCTTCTGCATGGGTCGCGCCGTCAGGCCGCAACGCTCTCTTCTGGCGCGCTCAGCGAAATCACCGCTACGACCGCGATCCCGTTCAGCCAATAAAAGGAAGCGTCGAGGCCGGAGAAACCGAACAGGCTGGGCGCGAACAAAAAGGTGATGCCGACCAGCAGGTCCACCGCCAGATGGAACTTGTACGGCAGAACCCGCCAAATCCCCAGATGGTGGTCGGTCAGGACCGTCAGCACAAAGGCCGCCATGCCGGTGACAACCGACAGCCACAGCGCTATCGGGTTGGACTGCCCCAGTCCCAGCAGGAACGGCAGCCCCATCAGCGCGAAAGCAACCGGATAGTCGAGATAGGCATGAATATTGCGGGTAACGAAACGAATGGACATGAGATTTTCCTTTCTCTGATCGATGTGAAGCAAAGATAAGGGATCTTTCTCGAACGATTGAGCCTTGAGCGTACAGATGATCTTGCCATTCGTACAAAGTCAGAGCGTATCAATGCATCGCCTTATAGGCCGCCGGTGATACGCCGATTTGTTTCTTGAACACGCGCGAAAACGCCGCCTCGGAGCTATAGCCCGCCTCGGCGGCCGCATCCGCGACGTTCCAGCGGTTCTCGACCAACCCGTGACAGGCGATCTGCATGCGCCATTCCGTCAGGTACTGCATCGGGGTCGTTCCCATCTTCAGCGCAAAAAGCTGGGCAAAGGCTGTTCGCGACATCCCGGCCTCACGTGCAAGCGTCTCGACGCTCCAATCGCGCGCGGGGGCGCGGTGAAACGCCGTCAGCGCCCGCGATATTCGCTGATCGGCAAACCCGGCCAGTGCGGAATAGTTTGGGCTTTGATGTTCCAGATGCGCCCGGATGGCCTGGGCAAACAGCACTTCCGAAAGCTTTAGCGCGATCAGGTCGCCACCGATCCGGGCTCCATTCACTTCCGACCCGATCATGCGCAATGTCGCCTCGATCCAGGCGCCGGCCTCCTCGCCATAATTTTCGATCAGGATATAGGGTGGCAGCCGGTCGATCAGCATGTGACCTGATCCCTTCCCCCCCGGCGCAGCGGAAAACGAGAAATGGCCGCAGATCAACTGCGTATCGCGCTCTTCGTCCGCGCCGCCATAAATCAGAACGCCGTCGCCCTTGTACCCGGCTTGCTCCAGAACCTGATCCAGCGGCAGGGCGTCGATCGGCTTGACTTCGTTGCACAGCAGCGCATGCGCCGCCCCATGCGGGATCAGGATCAGGTCCCCCTGCCTCAGCCGCAGCGTCTCGGCGGTTGATGGGACATACACCTTCAACTCGCCCCGCTGCACAAAATGAAACCGGGCCACGTTCTGGTAACTCGGCACCTTGATCCCGAACGGCGGTGTGAACGACGTGCGGAAATACAGGGTTCCACGCAGGGACAGGCGGGTCAGGATATCGCTGAGAAGGTCTAACATGATGCGAACGTAGTCGTATTTTGCCCTTCGTCCATATGCCTGAACGAACTGCAATGTATTTTGAACGATGGGTTTATGTTGCGTCACGACCAGCAAACCGCAGTTATGCACGCCCGGCCCCGCAACCCATTGCCAGCTGCGATTCCTGCCCATTACACTCTACCGACTTCATACAACAGTCATTCAGCCACCGGCAGGGGATCATCGAATGAGTCACGACAGAATGACCGAATTCCGCGACCGCCTGATCCGGCAGGGGATCGACACCGCCTTGGTCACGGACGAAGACAATGTCTATTACCTGACCGGATACTATGACTACCTGCACATGGAATTCGGGCGACCGACGATCCTGGTGATTCCAAAAGACGGCGACAGCCTGCTGATCACTCCCACGATCGACGAAGTCATGGCCATAAAGGTTGCGCAGGTTGACAGGATTGCAGCCTGGAACGACGGCGCGGGGGAGGAATGGCGACAGGAACTGCCCGCCATCCTGAAAGCCGCCGGGTCGGTGGCGATCGAGCCGGACCGGATGCCGCCGATGGTCAGGCGCTATGTCGATACGCTTGTGGAATCATCCCGGTTACGAGACGTCTCGCCCATCCTCGATGACATGCGGATGATCAAATCAGCGTCCGAGTTGCAACTTGCGCGCCATGCCGGTCAGGTCGCCATGGCGATGATGGAGGCCGGCCGCGACGCAATCGGCGACGGTGTTCCCGAATACGAGGTCGCGCTGGCAACCGGGCGCGCGGGAACCCGCAAGGCAGCACAGATCCTGTCCGACCACTATGCTGATACGCCAATGTCGCCCAACACACATTTTCTCCAGATCATGGCCTCTGGCGACACGATCACCAGAACGCACCAACGGGCATCGACCCGGATCATGAAACGGGGAGAGCCCGTATTCCTGTGTTTCTGCGGCATGACGAATTTCCACCGCTTCAAGCTGGGCTTTGACCGGACCTTCTGGATCGGCGAAATTGCAGACGCGTCACAGGCCGGAATCTACGAGATTGCCGTCGCCAGCCAACAGGCCGCCTTGAATGAATTGAGGCCGGGAATATTGGCCGAGGAGGTGCACCGCGCCTATGCCGAGGTCATTCAGGGGGCCGGATTCGACTATCCTTTCCGCTGCGGGCGGGCAACGGGGTTCAGTTTTCTCGAAAAACCGCAGCTGGTGACCGGGGACAAAACCGTTTTGCAACCGGGCATGGTATTTGCGGTTGACGGGTCAGTGTCCGTTGACACCTTCCGCGCGCAGGTCGGCGACAGCTTTATCATCACCGAGGACGGCTACGAACCCGTCACATTCCACTCAAAGGCGCTGGCTGATGTGATCTTGTGAAATCGCATCAAACGCCGGGCACGGGCCCCGCATTTACGCGGGGGCCGCAGTCTCGATCAACTACGAACGCACCAGCTTCTCGTAGGATTCCGCGATATCGCGGGTCAGGTCACCGACCTCAAAGGTATATTCCCCGATCTGCCCCACCGGCGTGACCTCGGCGGCGGTGCCGGTCAGCCAGCACTGTTCGAAATCCGCCATTTCCTCGGGCATGATGTGACGCTCGTGCACGGTGAGGCCCTTGTCCTTGAGCATCTGCACCACGGTTTGGCGGGTGATCCCGTTGAGGAAGCAATCCGGCAGCGGTGTGTGCACTTCGCCATCCTTGACAAAGAACACGTTGGCGCCGGTCGCCTCGGCGACATAGCCGCGATAGTCCATGAACAGCGCATCGGAACAGCCCTTGGCCTCGGCCTTGTGCTTTGAGATGGTGCAGATCATGTAAAGGCCCGCCGCCTTGGCATGAACCGGAATGGTTTCCGGGCTCGGGCGTTTCCATTCCGCGATGTCCAGCTTGGCGCCCTTCATCTTGGCGTCGCCATAGTATGCGCCCCAACCCCAGACCGCGATGGCCATGCGCACCGGGTTGCGGGCCGAAGCCACGCCCATATCCTCGCCCGAACCGCGCCAGACCAGCGCCCGCACATAGGCGTCCTGCAGGCCCGAGGCCTTCAGTGTCTCTGCCTTGGCGGCCTCGATCTGATCGACGGTATAAGGCATCGGCATATCCAGAGCCTCGGCGCTGGCGACCAGCCGTTCGGAATGCGCCCGGCTTTTGAATATCTTGCCGTTATAGGCGCGCTCGCCCTCGAACACGGACGAGGCATAGTGCATGGCGTGGGTCAGGATATGTACCCTGGCATCGCGCCACGGCACCATTTCACCATCCATCCAGATGACACCATCACGATCATCATAACTCGCCATGCCAAGACCTCCAGAACGGCAGTTTTCCATTTATTGCGTCAATTAGGTCCGAACCGGACACTTTGTTGCGCAAAAGCTGCGATTCGATACCTGTTCACCCTTGGAATGTCAACAAGACTGACTTAAAGTCGGTCCAAGCAACAAACGAGGCATATCATGTCCGAAACCCGCGCCGCATCGGCCTTTGGTGGCGAAAGCCTGCTGTTTCTGACCGACGAGCAGTTGCGGCAGGGGATCGAGGCAATGTTTTTTGCCTATCGCGGCTTTACCGCCGATCCGGACCGCATTCTTGCCGAAATGGCTTATGGCCGCGCCCATCACCGGGCGGTCCACTTCATCAACCGCGCGCCGGGAACGACCGTGAACAACCTGCTGGCCATCCTGGGCGTCACCAAACAGTCCCTCAACCGGGTGCTGCGCACGCTTATTGCCGATGGTCTGGTCGAAAGCCGCGTGGGGACGGTGGACAAGCGCGAGCGCCACCTTTTCCTCACCGATGCGGGACGTGCGCTCGAGGCGAAACTCTCCGACGCCCAGCGCGCCAGGATGCGCGCAGCCTACAAGGATGCCGGCCCCGAAGCCGTGGCCGGGTTTCGCAAGGTACTTGAAGCGATGATGGATACTGATATGCGTGGTGCCTATACCAAACTGCGGGATACGACCTCATGAGCAACATGGATGCCCATCTTCTGATCATCGACGATGACGAACGCATTCGCGACTTGCTGAAGAAATTCCTGATGAGGCACGGCTTTCTGGTTACGTCGGCCCGCGATGCCGCGCATGCCCGCCGGGTGCTGACCGGGCTGGACTTCGACCTGATCGTCATGGACGTGATGATGCCCGGCGAGGATGGCGTCAGCCTGACGCGCGCCCTGCGCGAAACCCATACGACGCCGATCCTGTTGCTGACCGCGCGCGGCGAAACCGAACACCGCATTGCCGGGCTCGAAGCGGGGGCCGACGACTATCTTGCCAAGCCGTTCGAACCCAAGGAATTGCTGCTGCGCATCAATGCGATCCTGCGGCGCATGCCCGAAACCTCGGCACAGGACGCCGCGCCGAAAATCCTGCATCTTGGGCCGATCCGTTACGACATCGAACGCGGCGAGATGTGGCAGGGCGAAGACCCGGTGCGTCTGACCGCCACCGAAAGCCAGCTGATGCGGATTTTCTCGGCCCAACCCGGCGAAGCGATCAGCCGCGCCAAGCTGGTCGAGGATCTGGGTCGCGACAAGGGCCAGGCACAGGAACGGGCCGTCGACGTCCAGATCACCCGGCTGCGCCGCAAGATCGAATCCGATCCGAAACAACCGCGATACCTGCAAACGGTGCGCGGTGCCGGGTACATGCTCGCCCCGGATTGATCAGCTGAACCAGGCTCTGTTCCGGGCCGCTCGAACAAGGGATCATGATGAAAACCACCCTGATCACCCATGCTGACTGCCTTGGGCATGTCACACCTGCAGGTCATCCCGAACGGGTCGCGCGGCTGGAACACATCCTGCACGCACTCGAACCGCTGGATCTCAACCGTGTGACAGCGCCATTGGCCGCGGACGACGATCTGCTGCGCGTCCATCCCGAAAGCCATGTCCGCGCGATCCGCGCCACCCGGCCTGCCGACGGCTTTGCCCAGATCGACGCCGATACGTTCATGTCGCCCGGCTCGGTCGATGCCGCCTATCGCGCGGCGGGCGCTGTGGTGCGCGCGGTCGACATGGTTCTGGGCGGCGAAACCCCCAACGCCTTTTGCGCCATCCGCCCGCCGGGACACCATGCGGAAACCGAGACCGCGATGGGGTTCTGCCTGTTCGGCAATGCGGCGCTGGCGGCCAAACACGCGCTGGATCACCACGGGTTGTCCCGCGTCGCGGTGGTGGATTTCGACGTTCACCACGGCAACGGCACACAGGACCTTCTGTGGGACGAGCCGCGCGCATTGGTGATCACCAGCCAGCAGATGCCGCTCTGGCCCGGCTCCGGCCGCCCCGACGAGGATGGCGCGCATGGGCAGATCCTCAACATGCCATTGGCCCCCGGAACCGGCGGCGCCGAGATGCGCGCGGCATATCAGGGGCAGGCCTTTCCACGTCTGCGTGCGTTCAAGCCCGAACTGATCATTATCTCGGCCGGATTCGACGCGCATCAGGACGACCCGCTTGCCAATCTCAACTGGTCCACCGCCGATTTCGCGTGGATCACCGCCGAGTTGTGCAAGATTGCCAAAGACGTGTGTCAGGGCCGTATCGTCTCGACTCTCGAAGGCGGGTATGATCTGAACGCGCTAAGCGCCGCAACCCGGGCGCATGTGGAAGAACTGATGAAGGCCGCGACATGACCGATACACCCGTTGACCAGATGACGTTCGAACAGGCGATGAAAGAGCTGGAGGCCGTCGTCGGCCAGCTTGAACGCGGCGATGTGGCGCTGGATCAGTCGATCGCGCTCTATGAACGCGGTGCGGCGTTGAAAAAGCGCTGCGAGGACGAGCTGAAGCGCGCCGAGGAAAAGGTCGCCGCCATCACGCTGGACGCCAGCGGCCAGCCCACAGGGACAACACCCGTCGAAGGCCTTTGATGTTTCAGGAAAGGCTGGCGCAGGACGCCGCGCTGATTCAGGACCACTTCGATCTGGTTCTGGGCGCGCTCGACCCGATCGATGTGACCCAGGCCATGGCCTATGCCACGCAGGGCGGCAAACGGCTGCGCGGGTTTCTCGTGCTGGAAAGCGCTCGCCTGCATGATGTCGGACCCGACCGCGCGATCTGGCCCGCAACGGCCATCGAGGCGCTGCATGCCTATTCGCTGGTTCATGACGACCTGCCCTGTATGGACAACGACGATCTGCGGCGCGGCAAGCCGACGGTGCATGTGAAATGGAATCAGGGTACCGCCGTGCTGGCCGGCGACGCCCTGCAGACGCTGGCCTTTGAGCTGTGTACCCGGTCCGAAACTGGCCCTGCGGACACCCGCGCCGAACTGGCGCTGACGCTGGCACGGGCCAGCGGCGCGCAGGGCATGGTGCTGGGGCAGGCGCTGGACATCGCCGCCGAATCCGCCGACCGGCCCCTGACATTGGATCAGATCACCCGCTTGCAGGCCGGCAAAACCGGTGCGTTGATCGAATGGTCCGCCTGCGCCGGGGCGCGGCTGGCCGGGCAGGACACGGCCCCATTGCTCCAATACGCGCAGGCGCTTGGTCTTGCTTTTCAGATCGCCGATGACATCTTGGATGTCGAGGGTGACGCCAAAAAGGCCGGAAAGCGCCTGCAGAAGGATGCGGATGCAGGCAAGGCCACTTTCGTCTCGCTTCTTGGGCTCGATGGGGCGCGATCGCGCGCGCTGGAACTGGTAGAGGCCGCCTGCACCGCGTTGGAAATTTACGGCACGCGGGCCAATACCTTGAAGGAGGCCGCCCGTTTCGTTATTGCCCGGGACAGCTAACCGCAAAGGACGCCATGTCAGATCGCCCGAAAACCCCGCTGTTGGACCTTGTGAACCGCCCTGCGGATCTCAAGCAGTTCTCGGACGCGCAACTGACCCAGCTTGCGGGCGAATTGCGGGCGGAAACCGTCTCGGCCGTTTCGGTGACCGGCGGCCATCTGGGCGCGGGCCTTGGCGTGGTGGAACTGACCGTGGCGCTGCATGCGGTGTTCGACGCACCGCGTGACAAGATCATCTGGGACGTCAGCCATCAGTGCTATCCGCACAAGATCCTGACCGAACGACGCGACCGCATCCGCACCCTGCGCCAGAAAGACGGGCTCAGCGGCTTCACCAAGCGCAGCGAAAGCCCCTATGACCCGTTTGGCGCAGCGCATAGTTCGACCTCGATCAGCGCCGCTCTGGGGTTCGCCGTCGCCCGCGATCTGGGCGGCGCAATCCCCGAAGGCTTGGGCGATGCCATTGCCATCATCGGCGACGGTTCGATGTCCGCCGGCATGGCATTCGAGGCGATGAACAACGCAGGCCACCTGAACAAGCGCCTGATTGTCATCCTCAACGACAACGAGATGAGCATCGCACCGCCGGTCGGTGCGTTTTCCAACTATCTCTCGCGCCTCTACGCCGAAGAACCGTTCCAGGAACTCAAGGCCGCCGCCAAGGGCGCGGTTTCGCTTTTGCCAGAACCCTTCCGCGAAGGCGCCAAGCGTGCCAAGGAAATGCTCAAGGGCATGGCCGTCGGCGGCACCCTGTTCGAGGAACTGGGCTTTTCCTATCTCGGCCCCATCGACGGCCATGATATGCACCAGCTGTTGCCGGTCCTGCGCACCGTCAAGGCGCGCGCGACCGGCCCGATCCTGATCCACGTGCTGACCAAAAAGGGCAAGGGCTATGCCCCGGCCGAAGCCGCCCGGGATCGCGGCCACGCAACGGCGAAGTTCGACGTCGTCACAGGCGAACAGAAAAAGGCGCCTTCGAACGCGCCCTCCTACACTTCGATCTTTGGCAAGACCCTGGTGGCCGAGGCCGCGCGCGACGACAAGATCGTCGCCGTCACTGCCGCAATGCCGGACGGCACCGGGCTGAACCTTTTTGCCGAACGCTATCCCTCGCGCTGTTTCGACGTGGGCATAGCCGAGCAGCACGGCGTCACCTTCTCCGCAGCGCTGGCCGCCGGCGGCATGAAACCCTTCTGCGCGATGTATTCCACCTTCCTGCAACGCGGCTACGATCAGGTTGTGCATGACGTCGCGATTCAGCGCCTGCCGGTGCGCTTCGCCATCGACCGGGCCGGTCTGGTGGGGGCCGACGGCGCCACTCACGCGGGGTCGTTCGATATCGCCTATCTCGCCAACCTGCCCGGCATGGTGGTCATGGCCGCCGCGGACGAGGCAGAGCTGGTGCACATGGTCGCCACCGCCGCCGCCCATGACGACGGCCCCATCGCCTTCCGCTATCCGCGCGGCGAAGGTGTGGGTGTGGACCTGCCCGAGCGTGGCGAGGTGCTGGAAATCGGCAAGGGCCGCCTGATCCAGCAAGGTGCGCGTGTGGCGCTCCTGTCCTTCGGCACCCGTCTGGCCGAGGTCCAAAAAGCCGCCGAGGCTCTGTCGGCGCGCGGCATCACCCCCACCATCGCCGACGCCCGTTTCGCCAAACCCCTTGATCAGAGCCTGATCCTGGACCTCGCTACCACGCACGAGGCGCTGATCACCATCGAAGAAGGCGCCATCGGCGGCTTCGGCAGCCACGTGGCGCAGCTTCTGGCCGAAGAGCGCATCTTTGACACCGGTCTGAAGTTCCGCTCGATGGTCCTGCCCGACACATTCATCGATCAGGCCAGCCCCGCCGACATGTACACCGTCGCGGGCATGAACGCCGAACATATCGAGGCCAGGGTTCTTGACGTTCTCGGCGTCGCCCAGATCACCGGGAAACGCGCCTAGGGCCTCTGCCCCCCGCACCGATTTTTCAGTTGCTCAACCTGTCGCTTTCGCCAAGACCCAATCGACGCCGCGCAAAAAGTCGTCGATTGACAAAGTGTTTTTTTCTCCGCTGGACGCTGAGAGAACAAAACCGTGTGTGTAGTCGATGAGAAGGTGCAAGAGCACATCATTCTTGTCACCATTGTCGAGTTCCCGAGTGCAGCCTCGCAACTCGTTTGTGATCTGTATGAGATCCTCGCTCATGAGAGAAACATCTTCGAGAATGGCCCGCAACAGGTTGGCATTCAGCAAGGCACGTTGGAAGTATGCTCTCAATATGTTGCGCGCCTTCGCTGTCGGACTCTCTCCCGATACGTCCTGCAGCGTGTTCTCAAAGGCCAAACCAACCAAATCTGCCAGCAACGCATGCTTGCTGCCGGAATGATAGGTCACAGCCATCGGCGTGACCTTCAGCTTTTCGGCCAGCAGGCGAAACGAGAGTGCATCTGCTCCTTGCTTTTGAACAATGGGTAACGCGGTTTGCAGCACAAGCTGTTTTGACAGACGCTGGGTTGATTTTGGCGGCCGTCCGACCGCAGACGATTTCGTCATGCGCCCTTCACTTTGTAGACCAGCTCGACAAGGCCGGACGGAAATGGCGTGGCCGAGATCAGCTCAAGGTCAACGTCACCGTCAGTTTCGCCGAAAATACGGATGCCATCCCCCAGCAGGATGGGAACCATGGCAATCTTCATGTCTTGCACGAACCCGGCCCTGAGAAAGGACTGAATGATCGCGCCACCATCGACATATACACGCTTGTGGCCGCGTTGGCGTAAGGTCTCCCATAACTCCTGTGGCCGTTCCGTTGTGAATTCGACTTTGCTCTGCAGATGTTCAGGCAATTCCCGACTTGTCATGGAACGGCTAAGGACAACGACTGGCTTTTCATAGGGCCACTCGCCAAATCCCAGGACAGTTCTCAGCGACCCGGAACCCATGACAAGAACATCGACACTGTCCATAAACTCATTGAATCCGTGGTCTTCATTGGATGTCGGCTGTTTCGTCAACCAATCGAGGCTGTGATCTTTTCTTGCCACAAAGCCGTCAAGGCTCATTGCCATCATGATATGTCCGGTAGGCATGGAATTCTCCATCAGGTATTAATTATATATCATATAATTAATAGAGAAAAATTTTCGATAAGACCCATCTGATGCGATGCTTTGCCAGGGAATATGGACATTTGCCTCGCTTACAGCATTCGTCAAAACCGGTTCAAGACAGACCAGCGTACTTTCGCGGCTTGATCTTTTATTTTGTGTCCCGCCACTTGAACGCCGATTGCGACATACCGATCTGTGTCCTGACGCGAGATGGCCGGACAGCTCCGTTGCGGTACCAGTTGATGGACTGAGCACGCCTCACTTTCTCCGAAGCATGACGACACGCCTGCCCGCCTTGCGCGGCGCAGCGACGGATGTCGTTAGCCTTGGGAACCGCGCCCTCCGGCGTGCATCTGACTGATAGAGAACGTCATGTCGGTAAAATCCATTCTGGCGCGAAAAGGTTTCTTCGTGCCGCGTATCGACCCCAACTCGCCCGTCAAAGGCGCCCTTTTGCATTTGGAAAAGGATGAGATCTCGGCCTTGATCGCCACGTCCGATGGCCAGCAGATCGACGGCATCCTGACCGCCGCCGATATCACCCGAGGCCTGCATCACTTCGGTGCCAGGGTCATCGACATGCCGGTGAGCCGGGTGATGACCAGGGACGTGAAAACATGCGATGTCTCGGCATCCATCGCCGAAATCCACCTTTTGATGACCCGGCACCACATTCGTCATCTTCCGGTGACACGGAATGGAAAGCTGTGTGGCCTGATCAACATTCTCGACGTGATCCGCCAACAACTCGAAGACAGCGAAGCCGACGCGAAATCCATGCGCGCCTATATGGCGGGACGCGTTTGATGCGATACCTCGGACAATGCAATCAAACGTTGCGAGGGACTGTCCTGCCGGATTGGTCCAGGAAGAATAGACTGAACCTCAAAGGCCTTTTTCCCGGCCCCAACACACACCACTCCAAGATGGACGGCTCGCAATGACATATGTGACCCTGATACTGGGCCTTTTCCTTCTCGTGGCCGGGGGCGAGGCGCTTGTCCGTGGTGCCGTGGGGATTGCACGGCACCTGAATATCTCGCCGATTCTCATCGGTCTCACCCTCGTGGGGTTCGGCACCTCGACACCTGAACTCGTGACCAGCCTGCAGGCCATGATAAAGGGAGCGCCGGGCATCGCCGTCGGAAACGTCGTAGGCAGCAACATCGCCAACATCCTGCTGATCCTCGGCATCGCGGCGCTTCTGCTTCCGATCCACGTCAACGCCGCGGCATTCCGGCGCGATGGTGTCGTCGTGGTGCTGGCAAGCCTCGCCTGCCTGGCGGTGGTTCTGGCAGGGGCCATCCCGCGCTGGATTGGGCTCGTCTTTGTTCTGGCGCTCATCACCTACCTTGTCCTCACCTATTTGCTGGAACGCGGCAACGGCTCCGACTCGGCCGCCCTGCACAAGGCCGAGGCCGATCTTGCACCAACACCGCCCACACACCTCCTGTCGATGATCGGCAGCTTTGTCGCCGGTCTGGCGCTGACGATCTTCGGCGCACGCTTGCTGGTGGACAGCGCCATTGATCTGGCGCGCCTTGCCGGTGTGTCCGAAACGGTGATCGGCCTGACCATCGTGGCGGTCGGCACATCGCTGCCCGAACTTGCAACATCGGCCATCGCGGCGCGCCGGGGTCAGGGCGATGTGGCGCTCGGCAACATCGTCGGCAGCAACATCTTCAATATCCTCTGCATTTTGGGTGTAACGGCCCTTGTGGCACCGATTCCGGTCCCCGCAGAGATCGCTGAATTCGACATCTGGGTGATGCTGGCGGCAACCGCCGCGCTCATCGCGGTCGCCGTCACCGGCTGGTCGATCCGGCGGTACGAGGGCGCCCTGCTGGTGCTCGGATACGGTGCATATCTGGCCGCACTTCTGGCCATGGCGCACACAATTTGACCGTCCTCAAAAAGAGAAAAGAAGCCTCTTGAAATGAAACGCAACCGAGCGCATTTTCGCAGCGTCCGAGTGCAGCGACAGAAACGACGATTGGCGCGCGACGGCTCTCTCGGCACCGGAACCTTATCCGAATGGATCAAGAACCCGCTCCTGTATCGGAGCCTCCAGATCTCGGGCATCTCGCCGGATCAACCTTCTTCCCTTTTGAACCCAACCAATCGATTTCAATACCCGGCCGCCCGTCTCTGCGCGCGCCACGGTTTCCGATTGGCAAAGTCACCGCAGAATTCCGCAAGCGGTTCTTCCCCGACACCACGACGGCGGATTGGAACGACTGGCGCTGGCAGATGCGGGCGCGAATCCGGTCAACCGCCCAGCTTGAGCGGATCTTCCAACTCGGCCCGGACGAACGCGAAGCGCTGGGTCGCCATGTCGGCGGACTGCCGGTCGGCATCACACCCTATTATGCCAGCCTCATGGGGCACGACGACCCGTCCGAACCATTGCGCCGCACGCATATCCCAGTGGGTCAGGAATACCTGCGCACGCCCGGCGAGGCGGACGATCCCTTGGGCGAGGATCACGACACATCGGTTCCCGGTCTCGTGCACCGATATCCCGACAGGGTTCTGTTCCTGACCACCGGCACCTGCTCGACCTATTGCCGCTATTGCACACGCTCGCGCATGGTCGGCCAGGCGGGCGGCGAGTACCAGTTCTCGACCCGCCAGTGGGAACAGGCCTTCGCCTATATCGAAGCCCACCCCCAGATCCGCGACGTTCTGCTCTCGGGCGGCGATCCGCTGACCCTGTCGGATGAAAAGCTCGACCATCTTCTGGGCCGTCTGCACGCCATCCCGCATGTCGAGTTTGTGCGCATGGGCACCAAGGTTCCGACCGTGCTGCCGATGCGGATTACACGCACTCTGATCCGCGTCCTGAAAAAGCACCACCCCCTGTGGATGTCGATCCACGCGACGCACCCAAAGGAACTGTCCCCCGAAGCGACCGAAGCCTATGCGCGGCTGGCCGATGCCGGCATTCCGCTCGGCTCTCAAACCGTGCTTCTGAAAGGCATCAACGACAATGTCGAGACGATGAAATCGCTCAATCACGGTCTGCTCAAGCGGCGGGTGAAACCCTATTACCTCTACCAATGCGACCCGATTACCGGCTCGGCCCATTTCCGCACCCCGGTCGCAAAAGGCCTTGAGATCATCGAAGGTCTGCGCGGTCACACAACCGGCTATGCCGTGCCGCAATTCGTCATCGACGCCCCCGGCGGCGGCGGCAAGATTCCGCTTTTGCCGGACTACATCGTGGGCCGCGACGGCGATGACCTGATCCTGCGCAACTTCGAAGGGCACCACTACCGCTACCACGATCCGGACCAAAGCCCGCTTCCATCCAGGGAATCCCCATCATGCTGATCGGCCTGACCTATGATCTGAGGGATGACTATGCCGACGCAGGCCTGTCGGACGAGGCACTGGCCGAATTCGACAGCCCCGAAACGGTTGCGGCCATCGAAATTGCGCTGGCGCGGGCCGGGTACCGGACCGACCGCATCGGCAACATCCGGGCGCTGGCCTCGCGACTCGTGGCTGGAGACCGCTGGGACCTCGTATTCAACATTGCCGAGGGCGTCTCGGGCCGCTCGCGCGAGGCGCAGGTTCCCGCCCTGCTCGAAGCATATGGTGTGCCCTACACCTTTTCCGATCCGCTGACGCAGGCGTTGGGCCTCGACAAGGCAATGGCAAAGCGGGTCGTCCGCGATGCCGGTCTGCCCACCGCACCATTCGCGGTGTTCGAAACCGCCTCCGACGCAGTAGACTCTGAACTGCCGTACCCGCTGTTTCTCAAGCCGCTCGCCGAAGGCACCGGCAAGGGCTGCGAAAACGCCTCGAAGGTCGGCGATGCAAAATCCGCCGAGCTTGTGGCGCAGAACCTGATTGCCCGGTTCGAACAGCCCGTTCTGGCCGAAACCTACCTGCCCGGGCGCGAGTTCACCGTGGGCATTCTCGGCAATGGTGCCGGGGCCCGCGTCATCGCCGTGATGGAGGTTATGCTGCGCGACCGGTCGGGCGATCAGATCTACAGTTTTCACAACAAGGAACACTGGGAACAGCACGTGCATTACGAACTGGCCGATGACGCCGAGGCGATCGAGGCGGGGCAGGTCGCCCTTGCCGCCTATCGCGCCTTGCAATGCCGCGATGCGGCCCGCGTCGATCTGCGATCCGACGCGGCTGGCTGGCCTCATTTCCTCGAGGTCAACACGCTCGCCGGCATGCACCCGACCCACTCGGACCTGCCGATGCTGTCGGCCAAGTCCGGCCTCACCTATGACGACCTGGTTACCGGAATCGTCGCGGCGGCACTGACCCGCACAGGGCAACTGACAGAGGCGCAGCGCGTCGCATCATGAATGGTTTTGATATCCCCGTTATTCACGGGGCGACGGGGAACACCCCCGACGAGCTTGACACTGTCCAGACCGCAATAGCGGTGATGGACGCACTGGCCGATTTGGGCGCGCGGTCGCGGCTGATCACGCTGAACGAAGGCGAGGCCGTCCTGGATCAGCTGGCCGCCGAGCGGCCCGATCTGGTCTTCAATCTGGTCGAGGCCGTCGGCGGATATGCAGCGCCGGCGGCCGCCATCCCCCAGGCTTTACAGGCCCGTGGCCTGTCCTTCACCGGATGCGGGGCAGAGGCCTACTGGACATGCCAGTCAAAGGTCATGCAGAAAGAGCGGTTGCGCGAGGCCGGGTTGCCCACACCGGATTGGAGCGTCAACGGCGTTTCGCTGGCCCGCACGCCTCAGGTGATCGTCAAATCGATCACCGAACACGCCTCGGTCGGCATTGATCAGTCCTCGGTGATGCCGGGCAAACAGGCCGCTGGGGCAATCGCCGAAAAGACCGCGCGCACGGGTGATCCCCATTTTGCCGAAACCTATGTCGACGGTCGCGAATTCGCCCTGTCGCTGCTGGACATGGACGATGGCCCCCGTGTGCTGCCGCCCGCCGAAACGCAGTTTCTGGGCTACGGCCCCGGCAAACACCGCATCGTCGATTACGACGCCAAATGGGTCGAGGACACGCATGCCTATAACAACACCCCGCGACGGTTCGAGTTCCCACCCCGGGACCAAGCGCTGCTGACCGAACTGAAACGCCTTGCGCGCGCCTGCTGGGATCTGTTCGGCCTGTCGGGATATGCGCGGGTCGATTTCCGCATCGACGCAAGCGGCCGACCCTGGATTCTCGAGGTCAACACCAACCCCTGTCTCGCCCCCGACGCGGGCTTCGTGGCCGCCGCTGCGCAGGCCGGGCTCAGCTTCGAGGACCTGATCGGGCAGATCGCCTCTGCCGGTCTGCGCAAAACCGAATTGGCGGCCTGACATGTTCCGGATCAGAAAGGTTCCCGACGCACGGGCCCCCAGCAACCGGACCGCCGTCACCGAGGCGCAGGCAATCCTGCGCGCGCAGTTCCCGGGCATGGCGCCCGGCGACATCGACGCATTGCCCGACCGGCTCGAAGATCCCTATACCCACAGGTTCGTCGCGGAACTGCTTGTGGCCGAAGACGCCCGGTCACACGTTCGCGCCGCCGCCGTCATGCTCTATGATCCCGAGCTTGCTTTTGCCTTTCTCGACATGCTCGCCACGTCACCCGGGGCAAAACCCGGGCGCGGCGCGGGCGGCGCGCTGTACGAACGCGTGCGGCTCGAAGCAGCGGCGCTTGGTGCAAAGGGTCTCTATTTCGAATGCCTCCCGGATGACCCCGACCTCAGCCCCGATCCGGAAATCCGCGAACAGAACGCCGCGCGGCTGAAATTCTACGAACGCTTCGGCGCGCGCCCGATCACCGGCACAGGCTATGAAACCCCGCTTTCGCCAAACGACACCGACATGCCGCATCTGGTCTTTGACGGGCTTGGGCGTCACGATCTTCCGGACGCAACGCAACTGCAAGACATCGTGCGCGCGATCCTCGAACGGAAATACGGCAGCCTGTGCCCGCCCGAGTACATCGAACATGTGGTCACCTCGATCGAGGACGGTCGCTTTGCCCTCCGCCCCGCACACTATGGCAAGACCATCTCAGCCCGAACGCCGCCGGACCTGCGCCGATCCATTCCGCTGATCGTCAACGACCGCCACGACATCCACCATGTGCGCGAACGCGGCTATGTGGAAAGCCCGGTCCGCATTCAGACCATTCTCGACGATCTCGACGCAACGGGCCTGTTCGTGCGCCATGAAGCCCAGCACTTTCCCGACCGCTGGATACGGGGGGTGCACGACGCCGGGCTTGTCGCCTATCTCAAAAGCGCCTGCGCCGAGGCGCCGGAAAAAACCTCGGTCTATCCCTACGTCTTCCCGGTGCGCAACGCCACGCGCCCGCCAAAGGAACGTTCGGTACTTGCAGGATACTGGTGCATCGACACCTTCACGCCGATCAACCGCAACGCCTGGCCCGCCGCACGCCGCGCCGTAGACTGCGCGCTGACGGCGGCCGAGGCGGTTCTGTCCGGCTCGCCCGCGGCCTATGCGCTGGTGCGCCCGCCGGGCCACCATGCCGAGCGCAAGACATTTGGCGGCTTCTGCTATCTTTGCAACGGCGCCATCGTGGCCAATTTCCTGTCCCGCTACGGCAAGGTCGCCATCCTCGACATCGACTATCACCACGGCAACGGCCAGCAAGATATCTTCTATGACCATGCCGATGTCCTGACCGTGTCGATCCACGGCGATCCCAGCTTTGCCTATCCCTATTTCACCGGCTTTCGCGACGAAACCGGGCGCGGCCCGGGCGCGGGATACAATCTTAACATACCGCTGCCCGAAACCGTTTCACCCGCCGACTATCTTGCGGCGCTGGAACGCGCGCTGAACCGTATCGGGGCGTTTGCACCGGAATACCTTGTCCTTTCGCTCGGCTTCGACACCGGGCGCGGCGACCCCACCGGCACATGGTCGAACCGGCCCGAGGATTTCCGCCGCATCGGCGCGCGGATCGCCACCTCCGGATACCCCACCGTTCTGGTGCAGGAAGGCGGTTATCGCATCCGCACGCTGGGCGCCAATGCCCGCGCCTTTTTCGAAGGTTTCGCAAGCGGTCTGGAAACCGCGCGGCGCGCACCAAAGGTACCGCAACGGCCCATGTCAGAGGCCACGCGCCGACAGTGGCGCAGCGCCGTCCGGCCCGAAGACCCGGAAAAAATCCGCGCGCTGGTCGCCACGACCGAACGGTTCTCCGCCGAAGAGATTGCGATTGCCGAAGAACTTGCGCAGGAACGGATCGAACGCGGGCTGGCTTCCGGCTATCACTTCATTCTGGCGTCCAGGGGCGACCGTCTGGAAGGATACGCCTGTTACGGTCAGATCCCCGGATCGGACACAAGCTGGGATCTCTACTGGATCGCGGTGTCGCCTGAACTTCAGGGCCAGGGCCTGGGTGCCGAACTCCTGCACCGGGTCGAAGCCGCCATCTCGCATGCTGGCGGGCGGCGGGTCTATATCGACACCTCCTCCAGCCCGGCCTACGCGGCAACCCGCGCCTTCTATCTGCGGCAGAACTATCAGCTGGCCGCCGAACTGACCGACTTCTACCGCAAGGGGGACGGCAAGGCGATTTACACCAAGGCATTGGAGTCGTGACGATGTCAAAGCTGTCCATCCGGCCCGTGCCGGGAAAGGGGCTGGGCGTTTTCGCGGCGGCCCCGCTGATGGCTGGCGAGGTTCTGGAAAAAGCCCCGGCGCTGGAACTCGACGCGCATACCGTTGACACCATCGCCCAGACGTCGCTGGATGATTACCACTTCGCTCATCCCGGCGATGCCAAAGGCGGGCTTCTGGTGCTCGGCCTGTCCACTCTGGTCAACCACGCGGATAGTCCAAACACGCAAACGGCAGCCGCTTTCGAACGCCGCATCGGTTGGACTGTCACGCTGCGCGCCACACAGGCGATTCCTGCAGGCACCGAATTGACCCGCCGATATGCCTGCCCGGTCTGGTTCGATCCGATCTGACAGCGCATCAATCCGTCAGGCCCAAGCGCCCGCGAAATGGATTGGTGCACTCTGCGTCACCTTTAGATTTGCGACTTCGCAAAACTCTGAAGCAGACGCGCCGCCTCGGCGGGAATGCCGTCGGTTTCGCTGGTGAGCGCGTAAGAGGCATAGCCGAACCGGGGCATGTCCTCTACCAGCCGCAACCACCCCTGCGCAATTTCCGGGGCCACCACGTGATGCGGGAAATACCCAGATGCCGGCACTGTCTTGAGGTATTCCAGCCCAAGCGTCCCGATGCCCAGTTGCAAGGCGGGCTTTGACAGGTGGGGAAAGTTCAACAGGTGATCGGCGCGGAATTCCGGCCCCCAGTCGATCAGCACGTACCCATCGCCCAACGGGTCCGCTGTTGGATCGGGATTGCTGCTGACCAGAACGAACTCGTCCTCGAAAAGCTGAATGGCGTTCAGTTCGGCGTTGTTTCGTGGTCGATAGGTCACGGCAAGATCCAGGCTGCCATCCTCGATCTGCCGCGCAAGTGTCTCGGACCGTTCCGAGATCGCGTTGATCGCAACGTTGGGAAACCGCTTCATCAACACCGGCAGCGCCCCGACCAGCAGCTTGTGCCAAAGGCTCGGAACCGCACCGATTTCCAGCGACATGTCGAACGCCTCGGGAAGCGAAGCGTCAAGCCGCGCCTGTGACCAGGTCCGAACCAGCGTCTGTGCATGCCTCTGAAACCGTCGCCCGGCAGGGGTCAGTGTCGCACCGGATTTGCCGCGGTCAAAGACCGGTCGGCCAAGCTGATCTTCCAATGATCGAATGCGCATGCTCACGGTCGATTGCGTCACATGAACCTTGTTGGCAGCATCAAAGAAACTGCCGGTCTCGACTACCGCCAGAAAGGTGCGCGCCAACTCGATATCCATTCCCTATCTATTTGCCTATCCGATAGATGCGTCAATATAAATTCGTTTTTCAAAGGGATGCGCAGCAGCCATATATGCACCGTAGCGGTTGGGGGCCGTCACATCTCCGGAACGCGATCCATACCTTCTGCCACTGGATCAACTTGGTTCCGCCGTGACGGTGTCGGGTGCTCATGCCGACAGGCTGACTCCCGCACCGAAACCCTCGCTACCGACTTGGACTTTACCGGGGATCGTCATCTTGGGGCGTCCCAGCACATGGAGAATACAATGGGCCGAGTTTCGATTGGCGCCTTGCTCGCGGCGCTGATGGCAACGTCAGGCTTCGCAATGCCAGCGGAAATTGACACCGATGGCGATGGCATGGCCTCTTTTGCGGAACTGCAAACGTTCTATCCCGATGTCACCGAAGAGCTGTTCGGAGAGATCGACCTGGATGAGGATGGATTCATCAACGACGAAGAATTCCTGGCGGCGATCGGTGCCGAAATCCTGCCCGATCCAAAAACCAACCTGTAACGCCGGATCGGTGGAGTGATCACCCCATGCGCCAAACAACTCATTTTCTTGGTCAGTTCCTGACGGCCGCAGGCATCTGGTTGCTGTTGTCCCCGTTCGTCCTGTTCAACGCGGCCAGCCTGTCTGCCGGGACATCCGATCAGGCCACGCTCGCGACGATGTCCATGGGCTTTCTTGCCCTTGTCGTCGCCGGTTTGAACACCCGATACCACCACTGGGTCCGCATCGGCCTTGGCATGGCCTTGGGCATCATAACCGTGATCGACCCATGGATCTTCGGCTTTGCGGACATGACCGTTGCAACGACCAATGCCGGCATTGCCGGGGTTGCCATCGTATCGGTTGCGATAGCCGAACTTTTGACGGCCCGCCACAGGCGAAGCTATGCCTGAATAATTGCGGGGCGGGCTGCCGCCCCGTATCCTGAGTTCGCGCCGATCTATCCAATAAACACAAAGTACCCGACATGGAAACGGACGAACTGGAAACTCCCGACCAAGCGCTTGGCCCCGACATTGGAGCTGCCGCAGCGAACGGCGATACCGATCTGGTGACTGATTTGCTGCGTCAGCGATCTCGCAGTGAGGGGCTGCGTGAATTGCTTTTGCTGCCAAGCGAAATCCGCCACAGCGTCCTCACGCTTGTTCCGGTCGAGCTTGCGGCCGAGCTCGTCGAGCAGGCACCGAACGAGCTGGCGGTCGATCTCGTCGAAAGCCTTGAACCCGAACGCGCGGCCGAAATTCTCGACGTTCTCGACAGCGATATTCAGGCCGATGTGATCGGCGAGCTCGATACCGAAGACGCCGAAGCGATCCTGTCCGAGCTGGACGAAGACGACGCCGCCGACATACGCCGCCTTGCGGAATACGAAGACGATACCGCCGGTGGCCTGATGATGGCCGAGGCCTTCTGCTTTCTCGAGGCCGACACGGTGGGCAAGGTCCTTCGCGATATCGTCGCCGCAGAAGACGAGTTCGAACGCTATCGCGGCCAGCACCCCTATGTCACCGATGCCAACGGCAAACTGACCGGCGTCGTGTCATTGCGCGGCCTGTTGACTGCCAAACGCAGCGCCACGCTGCAATCCATCATGATCCCGCCGATATCAGTTTCGGTCGAAACCCGGCTCGATGTTCTGGAAGACCTGTTCGACCTGCATTCCTTTCTCGGCCTGCCTGCGGTCGACGAAAACGGCACGCTGGTCGGCGTGGTGTCCCGCTCTGCCGTGGCAGAGGCGATGCTGGAACGCGCCGAGACCGAAAGCCTCAAACGTCAGGGCGTCGTCGGAGACGAGCTGCGCTCGATGCCCGTATGGCTCAGATCCCGGCGCAGGCTGGCATGGCTCTCGGCCAACATCGTGCTCAACATCATCGCGGCCAGCGTCATCGCCGCCTATGAATCGACTCTGGCAGCCGTCATCGCACTGGCGGTCTTTCTGCCGATGGTGTCCGACATGAGCGGCTGTTCCGGCAATCAGGCCGTCGCCGTCACCATGCGCGAGCTGAGCCTTGGCCTGATCAGGCCGATCGACGTTTTCCGGGTCTGGCTCAAGGAAATATCGGTGGGCGTCATCAACGGCATCGCCCTTGGCGTCCTCATCGGCATCGTTGCCTGGATCTGGAAGGGCGTCCCTGCGCTGGGGCTGGTCATAGGCCTGGCGCTGGCGCTGAACACGATGCTGGCCGTCTCGATCGGCGGTGTCGTGCCTTTGCTTCTCAAACGCATCGGGCAGGATCCGGCCGTTGCCAGCGGGCCGCTGCTGACCACGATAACCGATATGGCGGGGTTCTTCTTCGTTCTCAGCCTGGCAACGGTCATGATGCCCTGGCTGATCGGATGACCCATCCGGGAAATGCCGCATCAGGCACCAGCCTCACATGACAAGCCCCAGAACCGCCAGCGCACCAACCGAAACGATCCCCACCACAAAGGCGCTTGTAACCGCGCTCAACAGCAAACCGCACATGAACCAATAGCCGTCGCGTTCGCTCAGACCCAGCGCCAGCATGATGATCGACAGCGCGGGCAGCCCGTTGGCGAACGGAATGGGCAGGAACAGGAACACCGACAAAGCCAGCGTCGCAACCCCGATCACCCGTTCCGCAACAAGGTACGAGGTCGGCCACCACCGGGGTTTGGCAAGGCGTTCGATCCGTTCGACATAGGGAACCGATACCGCGACGATGCGGCCAAACGCGGCCCGCTCGATCGAACGGTCGGCCACGAATCGCGGCAGCCACACGTCAGGACGCCCGAGAACCAGCTGAAGTCCCAGAAACATCAGGGGCACGGCGGTAAAGACCGACGAACCAGGGATGAACAACAACACGTTCGGCGCCGCAAAGATGACCATCAGCGGCGCGAAACTCCGGTCGCGCAGGGCGCTTACGATATCCCCGACCGAAATGCGCGGCCCCTCGCCGGCATCGAGATCGCGCAGCACCTCCGACAAACGCCGACCGGGGCGGCGCACCAACAGCGCTTCGACCGTCTCAAGCCTGGGCATTCACTCTGCACCATATCCGGCACCGCCGTTCCCCCGCCGGGGCTTGCCCCATGGCCGGCGGAAAATCTGCGCACGGGTCAAAATCGGCCTCAGCCGTCCGCATCCTTCACGACAGCCACGGCCAGCCGGTCGATCGCGGTGATGACGGTCAGGCCGTCTTCACCGGCGGTGGCGTATTCGATCTGGATGCGGTCGCCCCGCCCAAGGTCCGCCGGGGTTTCGACCGTCTCAGGCAATTCCCAGACCGTCAGGTCCGTCATGACAAGAATTCGATCGACCCGGTCGAAACTCAGGATAAGTCCCTCGGTTTCGTCCGCCACGGCGGGGGCCGCCAGCGAACCGGCGACGACAACTGCAAGAAATGAGCGCATGTATTGCTTCCGTCAGAGGAGGAAGCCCTGGGCGCGCGTGTTCGCGCTTGCGGCAGCCGGGCGGAGCCTCGCACCCGACCCACCAGATATGGAGCGACGCCCGGCCATCACAAGAGGCCAGACGGCGCGGATCAGAGAATATTTAAACGTGTCGCGA
>NZ_JBXWSF010000052.1:0-27599 GCF_059613285.1 Ruegeria sp. BHSB058
CACGTCGATTCGCCATGTGTCGCCCGAGCGGTGGGCGGTGGCGTTTTCGATGACGGGTTCATCGGCAAGGGCCGGTTGCCCCAGTAATGCGATCAGGATCAGGTATCTCATGCGGCAACCATAGGCGTGTCCGGCTGACATGGGGTTCACGACTGCGTGTGAGGTGGGCGTGTCAGCAGGATTGTGCGGGAATGCGAGGCGAATTCTCGGCGATAGAGCACCGCCAGCGTCGCCAACGTGGCAAGGATCAGCGCCAGCGGCCCCAGCAGCCAGGCGACCGTGGCCAGCGCGAAATAGGTCGTTCGCAGGGCCCGGTTGAAACTGCGGGCAGCGGTGACTCAGATCTCGGCGGCCTGCCCGGCGCGGGGATAGGCCTCGGGATGGTCCGGGTCGTTCGGGACCGCCGCCATCAGGACGGCGCAATAACCGAACAGACGATGCGCCCAGACATATTTCAGAAACGCGCTGGACAGAAACAAGAGCGTTATCAGGATCTTGATCTCCCACACCATGTCGGGTGCGGTTCCAATCGCGAGATCCTGCGCGACGCCCGCCAGCCGGTCGGTGTTGCCGATCAGCGCCAGCCCGCCGCCGATGGCGATCATCGAGGTCGAGGCGAAGAAGGTGCTGCCCTGCCGCATGCTGGCGACCAGTTGCGCGTCGAACATCCGGGGCTGGCGGGTGACCATCTCTTTCATCCAGCCGCGGCGAAAGTCGTCCATCATGCGGGCCACAGACGGTTTGCCGGGTGCGGGATTCTCGATCCGCCAGCCGATCCAGACCCATGCCCCCAACAACAGCGCGATGGCGGCATAGTCCAGCGGTGAAAACAGCAGGGCGCGGTCGATCCATGTCATGGCTGCGACAGTAAGGCTTACCGGTTGAACTTGCCAGATCGGTAAATTGGTAATATTAATTTACCAAACGGAGGAGATTGCCATGGAAATGCCGAAACCCGATACTGCGGTGCTGGCGCGCAAGGATCGGCTGCGAGAGCGGTTGGCCCAGGTACTGCCGGAGGATGCGGTGATCCATGACGAGGCCGAAACCCGCGTTTATGAATGCGATGCGCTGACCGCGTACAAATGCCCGCCGATGCTGGCGGTTCTGCCCGCCTCGACACAGGAGGTCTCGGACGTATTGCGCATATGCCACGAGGAGGGGGTGCCGGTGGTGCCGCGCGGCTCGGGCACGTCGCTGGCGGGTGGCGCCTTGCCGACGGCGGATTGCGTGCTTCTGGGCGTTGCCCGGATGAACGAGGTACTGGAGGTCGACTATGACAACCGTTTCATCCGGGTGCAGTCGGGCCGCACCAACCTGAGCGTGACCGGGGCGGTGGAAGAGGAGGATTTCTTTTATGCCCCTGACCCCTCCTCGCAGCTGGCCTGCGCCATTGCGGGCAATATCGCGATGAACTCGGGCGGCGCGCATTGTCTGAAATACGGCGTGACCACCAACAATCTGCTCGGCGTCACGATGGTGCTGATGGATGGCTCGGTCGTCGAGATCGGCGGCGCGCATCTGGATGCGGGCGGGCTGGATCTTTTGGGGGTCATCTGCGGCTCGGAAGGGCAGTTGGGCGTGGTGACCGAGGCAACCCTGCGCATCCTGCGCAAGCCCGAAGGCGCGCGGCCGGTTCTGATGGGCTTTGACGACAACGCGGTGGCGGGGCAATGCGTGTCGGACATCATCAAATCGGGCATCCTGCCGGTGGCGATAGAATTCATGGACAAGCTTTGCATTCAGGCCTGCGAGAATTTTGCCCATGCGGGTTATCCGGACTGCGAGGCGCTGCTGATCGTCGAGGTCGAAGGATCGGAGGCCGAAATCGACAGCCAGTTGGCCAGGATCATCGAGATTGCCCGCCGTCACAACCCGGTGGAACTACGCGAAAGCCAGTCGGCGGAGGAAAGCGCCAAGATCTGGCTGGGGCGGAAATCGGCCTTTGGCGCGATGGGACAGATCAACGATTACATGTGTCTGGATGGCACCATCCCGGTTTCGGCGCTGCCCATGGTGCTGCGCCGGATCGGCGAGATGAGCGAAGATTATGGCCTGCCGGTGGGCAACGTGTTCCATGCGGGCGACGGCAACATGCACCCGCTGATCCTGTTCGATGCCAACAAGCCTGGTGATCTGGAGAAATGCGAGGCGTTCGGGGCCGAGATCCTGAAGCTGTGCGTCGAGGCGGGCGGGTGTCTGACCGGAGAGCATGGTGTGGGGATCGAGAAACGCGATCTGATGGTGCATCAGTACGGGCGTGAGGATCTGGAGGCGCAGATGGCAGTCAAGGACGTGTTCGATCCGGCCTGGCTGTTGAATCCGGCCAAGGTGTTTCCGCTGGACAGTTCGGCGGCGCGGCGGATGGCGGCGGAATGACCGGGGCTTTGCCCCCACACCCCCTTTGCCCCAACACCCCCAGAGTTTTTTCGAAAAGATGAATGTCATGAGACCAGAGACAGAGACCGAACTGGCCGGAATGGTGGCCGGGCTGAGTGCGCCGGTGCGGATCGTTGGCGGCGGCACCCGTGGGGTTGGCGGGCCGGGCGCGGAATTGAGCGTGGCGGGGTTGCGCGGGATCACGCTTTATGAGCCGGGGGCGCTGACGCTGGTGGCGCGGGCCGGGACACCGGTGGCCGAGATCGAGGCGGCGCTGGCGGCAGAAGGGCAGCGCCTGGCCTTTGAACCGATGGATTATCGCGGGCTGCTGGCAACATCCGGCGAGCCGACTATCGGCGGGGTCGTGGCCGCCAATGTCTCGGGGCCGCGCAGGGTGCAGGCCGGGGCGTGCCGGGATTTCCTGTTGGGGGTGCGCTATGTCGACGGGCGCGGGCAGGTGATCAAGAACGGCGGCCGGGTGATGAAGAATGTGACCGGATACGATCTGGTCAAGCTCATGGCCGGGTCCTGGGGGACATTGGGCGTTTTGAGCGAGGTGTCGCTGAAGGTTCTGCCCAAGGCCGAAATGGCCGAGACGCTGGCCGTGTCCGTGCCGGATACCCAATCGGGTGTTCAGGTGATGTCGGCCGCGCTGGGCTCGCCCTATGAGGTGAGCGGGGCCGCCTATGATCCGGTCGCGGGGAGGGCGCTGCTGCGGGTGGAGGGGTTTGCGGAGTCGGTTTCCTATCGCCTTGGGCGGCTGGCCGAATTGCTGGGGGGCGAAGCCGGGCCATTGGCGGATAGCGAAAACACCTGGCGCGGCATTCGGGATGTGGAAGCCTTTCACAAGCGACAGGGGGACGTCTGGCGGATCTCGGTCAAGCCGACAGAGGCGTCCGAGATTGCCGCGCGGGCCGGGGCGGAGGGGCTGCTGTTCGACTGGGGCGGCGGGCTGATCTGGGCGCTGGTGGCCGAAGGCACCGATCTGCGGGCGCGGCTGGGCGCGATTGCGGGGCACGCGACGCTGGTGCGCGCCTCGGCAGAGACGACCGGGCGGTTGGGGCGGTTTCAGCCGGAACCGGCGGGCGTCGCGGCATTGAGCCGTGGGCTGCGGCAGCGGTTCGACCCGAAGGGGCTCTTCAATCCGGGACTGATGGGATAGGCGATGCAGACGACATTCACGACGGAGCAACTGCGCGACCCGGCCATCCGGCGGTCGAACGAGATATTGCGCAATTGCGTTCATTGCGGGTTCTGCACCGCGACCTGCCCGACCTACCAGGTGCTGGGGGACGAGTTGGACAGCCCGAGGGGCCGGATTTATCTGATCAAGGACATGCTGGAAAACGAGCGTGTGCCGGATGAAAGGACGGTCAGGCACATCGACCGGTGCCTGTCCTGTCTGGCCTGCATGACCACCTGCCCGTCGGGGGTGCATTACATGCATCTGGTGGATCATGCGCGCGAATACATCGAAGCGCATTACCGGAGGCCCTGGCGGGACAGGGCGCTGCGCTGGGTGCTGGCACAAATCCTGCCTTATCCGACACGGTTCCGGCTGGCGCTGCTGGGGGCGAAGATCGGCAAGCCGTTTCGGTTCCTGATGCCGGACGCGCGGCTGAGGGCGATGCTGGAGATGGCGCCCAAGGCGATCCCGCCGGTCAGCCGCAATGACGATCCGCAAAGCTTTGCGCCCCAAGGCGCGCGCCGGATGCGGGTGGCGCTGATGACGGGTTGTGCGCAAAAGGCGCTGAACACCGACATCAACGACGCCACCATCCGCCTGCTGACCCGGCTGGGCTGCGAGGTCGTGGTGGCCGAGGGGGCGGGCTGCTGCGGCGCGCTGACCCATCACATGGGAAAGACGCGCGACAGTCACCACACGGCAGCAGCAAACATCAAAGCCTGGGCGCGCGAAATGGACGGCGACGGGTTGGACGCCATCGTGATCAACACCTCGGGGTGCGGCACGACCGTCAAGGATTACGGGCATATGTTCCGCAACGACCCGCTGGCCGGGGATGCCGGGCGGGTGTCAGGGATCGCGATGGATGTCAGTGAATTGCTGATGCGGCTGGAGGTGCCGGAGGGCGAGGAGAAAGGGTTGACAGTTGCCTATCATGCGGCTTGTTCGCTACAGCATGGGCAGAAGGTCAAGACCTTTCCCAAGGACCTGCTGAAGAAGGCGGGGTTTAGGGTGGTTGAACCGGCAGACAGTCACCTGTGCTGTGGCTCGGCGGGAACCTATAACCTGATGCAGCCCGAGATTTCCGGGAAACTGAAGGCACGCAAGGTGCAAACGCTGGAGGCGAAGCGGCCCGACGTCATCGCTGCGGGCAACATAGGCTGCATGATCCAGATCGGGTCGGGTACCGGTGTTCCGGTGGTGCACACGGTCGAGTTGCTGGATTGGGCCACAGGCGGGCCGAAACCGCGCGCAATGTCGGAAATGGCCGGGGTGCCGAACCTTCGCTGAGCAGGATCGGCCACTGATGCAGCGCGGCATCAGTTGCGGGCCTTGATGGGCGCGCCCTATTTTTGCCGCAGCTCTTCGGTATCACTCTGGCCTTGTGGCAAGGCCGGAGGAACAGGTGAGGAACTGGGTCAAAGCTTTCATCGTGGCGCTGTTGCCGGTGGCAGCGGTGGCACAGGATTCGGCGTTGGAAAGCCTTGAAACCTCGGATGCGGGGCGCGAATGGTTGGGGGTCGGGCGTCTGGATATCGGGGGCACGGGGTTTTGCACCGGCTCGCTGATCGGCCCGAATCTGGTGCTGACGGCGGCGCATTGCCTGTACGACAAGGAAACCAAAGAGCGAGTTGATCCGGCGCGGATCGAGTTCCTGGCGGGCTGGCGGCGGGGTCAGGCCTCGGCCTATCGGTCGGTTCGGCAGGCGGTGGTGCATCCGGCCTATCGCTTTGATGGTGAGGCCTCGACCGCACGGGTGCGCCATGACGTGGCGTTGATCGAACTGTCGCAACCTATCCGGAACACCACGGTTTTGCCCTTTGACACCGGCCGCAGGCCCAAGCGCGGCGAGGGCGTCGGCATTGTTTCATACGCCAAGGACCGGGCCGAGGCGCCATCGCTGCAGGAGGTCTGTTCCGTCATGGCGCGGCAGCGCGGCGTGCTGGTGATGTCGTGCGACGTCGATTACGGCTCGTCCGGGGCGCCGGTCTTTTCGTTTGATGGCGAACGTCCTCGCATCGTGTCGGTGGTCTCGGCCAAGGCCGAACTGGATGGCCAGCGGGTGGCGCTGGGCACCGCGCTGGAGGAATCGCTGGAATTGCTGCAAGCCGAGTTGTCGGCGGGACGCGGGTTCGCAAAAACCCCGGTCAACGGTGCCAGCCGGATCAGTGTCGGAAGCGTGCGCAACCAGAACGGGGCCAAGTTCCTGAAACCATGACCCGTCTGATTTCTGTCCTGATTGCGATTTGCGTCCTGTCCACGCAAGGCCTTGCCCAGAACAGCGGCCAGCGCCGCTTGTCGGATCGCGAGGATCTGCTGGGCTGGGAGGCCGTCGGGCGGCTGGATCTGGGGGATACGGGGTTTTGCACCGGAACGCTGATTGCGCGGGATCTGGTGCTGACCGCAGCCCATTGCGCGTTTGACGCAAGAACCGGAAAACCGTTTGAGTCCGGGGCCGTGACCTTTCGCGCCGGGCTGCATGACGGCAAGTCGGTGGCCGACCGCAAAGTGGTGCAGATCGCCGTGCCGCCTGATTTCACGGCCCGGGCCGGGGTGTCGGCAGAACGGGTCAAGCGGGATGTGGCGCTGATGCGGCTGGACGCGCCAATCGGGTTTGGCGAGGCGAATGCCTTCGCGCTGCATCAGGGCGATATCTCTGGCTCTGAGGTCAGTGTGGCCTCTTATGGCCGGGGGCGGTCCGAGGCGATTACGCGGCAGCGGTCCTGCAATATTCTGCGGCGGGGCGAAGGGTTGATCGCCTTTGACTGCAACATCACTTTTGGGTCTTCCGGGTCTGCCATATTGGCCAGATCCGGGCCGCGATGGCAGATTCTGTCGGTGGTGTCGGCGGGCGGGTCGATTGGTGGGCGCACCGTGGGATTCGGCATGGAACTGCCCCGTATCGTGTCCGAGTTGAAAGCGATCCTGCGCCGGGACGCGCCGCGGCCACAGCCCACGATCAAGCGGCTTGGCGTGGGGGCGGAAAAATCCCTGGGCGGGGCCAAGTTCATTGGCTCAAGCGGGTCTTGAACTCGATCATCTGACTTCCCATTTCCTGAGTATCGGATCGCCGCTTTCGGGGTCCGGTATATCGTAACCGCCCGTCCGGACGGAGGGCACAACTCGGAAATCGCTCCAGAGATGAGGATGACGAACATGCGTACGTTTGATTTTGCACCCCTGCACCGCGCCACCATCGGTTTTGACCAGATCGCCGACATGATGGATCGCGTTATGAGCAGCGACGTGGCTCAACCGAGCTATCCCCCTTACAACATTGAAAAAACTGCAGCAGACGCTTATCGGATTTCGGTGGCGGTTGCCGGTTTCGCCGAGAATGACCTGTCGGTCGAGATGAAAGAGAATTCACTGGTCGTTGCCGGTCGCAAGGCCGACGAGGACAACGAGCGCACCTATCTGCATCGCGGTATCGCCACCCGCGCGTTCGAGCGCCGGTTTGCACTGGCCGATCATGTACGTGTGACCGGGGCCAGCCTGGAAAACGGCATGCTGCATATCGAACTGAAGCGCGAGGTGCCCGAGGCGCTGAAACCGCGCCGGATCGAGATCGCGTCGGCCAAGGCCATCGAGAAGGACGTTGTGGACGCCAAGGCCGTGAACTGAGGGTCCATCGAACCCAAGGCGTAGAGATCGATCCCTTCCTCGATTGACGCCTCATGCGCCCCGCGCCCGGAAAGCGTGGGGCGCTTTGCGTTTGCGGGCGGGTCAGGGCAGGGGATCGGTCCGATAAAGGCGGATCTTTGTACCACCGTGATCGACAATTGGCCCCGGCGCCAGCAGTGGCAGCCGGGTCGACCGTGCCAACCCCTGATTGCTGGTCACAATGCCCACGCGCCAGCCCTTGAAGCGGTCCATCAAGACTTTGCCCAGCGCGCCATAGAGCGAGCGCAGGCGCTTTTCGTCCCCGATCCGTCCGCCATAGGGCGGGTTGACGATGACCAGGCCGGTGGGGCCTTCGGGCGGCTTCAGATCGCTGATGGTGCGGTTGTGAAACCGGGTGATCCGGGCCACCCCGGCGCGGTCGGCATTGGCGCGGCTGGCCTCGATCGCGCCTGCGTTGCGGTCCGATCCGTGGAACAGTTGATCGGTTTGCCGCGCTTGGCCGGCGGCGCGCATTTCGGCCCACGCCTGAGGCTGAAACGAGGCAAGCTGTTCGAAGGCAAAGTTGCGGGAGCGTCCGGGATCAAGCCCCAGCGCGATTTCCGCTGCTTCGGTGACGAAGGTGCCCGAGCCGCACATCGGGTCGAGCACCGGTTCGGTGCCGTCGAAGCCGCATTCCCGCAGGAACATCGCCGCCATGGTCTCGCGCATGGGGGCCTTGGCCACGGCCTCCTTGTGGCCGCGCTTGTGCAGCGGCTCTCCGGAGGTGTCCAGCGAGAAGGTGCACAGGTCTTTTTCGATGCGCAGCATGACCCTGACCCCGGCTTCGGGATCGATCGGCACGCCCAATGATTCGGAAATTGCCGTTTCCACCCGCTGGCGCGCGGCGCCGGCGTGGTAGATGCGCGACTTGCGGCTTGTCGCCTCGACCCGGACCGGCATGTCGGGGCGCAGAACGTCGGCCCAGGGAAACTTGCGGGCGCGTTTGTCGAGTTGCGCCAGATGGACGGCGGGAAAGGCGCCGATACGCGCCAGCACCTTGTTTGCACCGCGCAGTTGCAGATTGGCGCGCCAGATTTCAGACCAGTTGCCGCTGCAGACCACGCCGCCGGGCACTGCGCGTGGCTTGGCGAAGCCCTTTTCAGCGGCCTCGGCGCAGAGCGGCTGTTCCAGGCCGGGTGTGGCCACCAGAAAGATTTCCATGTCGTCATCTGTTGTCATGTCCGCTGCATATACCGGGCCGGGTTGCCGTGCGAGGGTGATTTGCGTAGGGGCGCGACGAAAGCGCCCGATTGCGGCGCAATTCGCCAAAAAACGGCGGACGAACGATTTGTTGAGCGGTAACAGGTTTGCGTTCGAGGGCGTCCCCGCGTAAACGGACCCTCAAACCAACGCGATACCTGCGGATTCCCGCCCGTTTCTGGCGGATTTGACAGGCCTTTGGCCTGCGCTTCCCGGTATCAGCATTGCTGACATCGACCAGTAGGGACACACTGGCTTGGAACAAAGGCTTGGAAGAACGTAGCGACATGCAAACTTTCAAACTGAAAAAGGGGCTGGACCTGCCGGTCGAAGGCGCGCCCGAACAGAAGATCCACGAAGGCCCCGAAGTTTCGACGGTTGCGGTGGTGGGGGCCGATTACATCGGACTGAAGCCGCGCATGCTGATCGAAGAAGGGGACGAGGTACAGCGCGGTACACCGCTGTTCTGTCACAAGGATGCCCCCGACGCGATGATGGTCGCCCCGATGAGCGGCAAGGTCGTCGCCGTCAACCGGGGTGCGCGGCGGGTGCTGCAAAGCGTGGTGATCGAAGTTGGCGACGCCAGTGACGCTGGCCTCGATTTCTCGGGTGTGGGTGATGCCGACACGGCCCAGGGCGTGACCGCCAGGCTGTGCGCCGCCGGTCTGTGGACGGCGTTCCGTACTCGTCCCTATTCCAGGATGCCACAGCCGGGTGCTGCGCCCCAGGCGGTTTTCGTCACCGCGATGGACAGCGAGCCGCTGGCCGCCGACGCGGCCCTGATCATCAGCGAGGCGCAAGAGGCGTTTGCCGCCGGTCTTGCCGCCGTATCGAAGCTGACCGAGGGCAAGACCTATCTGTGTCACAAAGACGGGGACCAGATCGCCGGCGCTGACTTGCCGGGGGTCGAGGCGGCCGCCTTTGCCGGGCCGCACCCGTCGGGGCTGGCCGGCACGCATATCCATTTTCTGAAACCGCTCAGGGCCGAGTCGCAGGTCTGGACCATCGGCTATCAGGACGTGATCGCCATTGGCCGGCTGATGTTGACCGGGCATCTGGATCCGAGCATCGTGGTGGCCCTGTCGGGCCCCGCCGCGCGGCAGCCGCGTCTGATCCGTACCGTCATGGGTGCCTCGACCGAGGAACTGACACGGGGAGAGGTTGCCGTGGATGGCCCGGTACGGGTCATTTCGGGGTCGATCCTGTCGGGGCGTCATGCCGAGGGTGCGTTTGCCTATCTGGGCCGGTTTGCGCGGCAGGTGGCCCTGATCCGCGAGGATCGCGAACAGATCCCGATGGGCTGGATCCGTCCGATGCCGTCGAAATACGCGGTGCAGCCGGTGCTGGGGTCGGCCTTTGCCAAGAAGGTTTATGCCTTCACCAGCAACCTCAACGGCGGTCGCCGCGCGATGGTGCCCACGGGCACGTTCGAAGAACTGATGCCGCAGGACTACCTGCCGACACAGCTTTTACGCGCACTTCTGGTGATGGACACCGACACCGCGCAGGCGCTGGGCGCGCTGGAGCTGGACGAAGAGGATCTGGGCCTTGTGGGCTTTGCCTGTCCGGCCAAGTACGAATACGGGCTGGCGCTGCGCGACTGCCTCAGCAAGATTGAAAAGGAGGGCTGAGCCGGATGGGATTGCGCAGCTTCTTTGACCGGATCGAGCCGCATTTCACCAAGGGCGGCCGGTACGAAAAACTCTTTCCCGTCTACGAGATGGTCGAGAGTTTCATCTATACGCCGAAAACCGTGACCTCGGTCGCGCCCCATGCGCGGTCTTACGTGGATATGAAGCGGATCATGACCTATGTCGTGATCGCCACCATCCCGTGTATCCTGTGGGGACTGTGGAACACCGGCTATCAGGCCAACTCGGCGCTTGCGGTGATGGGGCCCGAGGCCGCGACCGGCTGGCGGATCGCCCTGTTGCAGATGTTCGGCATTTCGCTGGACCCGACCAGCATGTTTGCCAATTTCATGCACGGATTGCTGTATTTCCTGCCGATCTACATCGTAACGCTGGTGGCGGGCGGGATTTTCGAGGTGATCTTTGCCGCCGTGCGCGGGCACGAGGTGAACGAAGGGTTCCTTGTGACCTCAATGCTTTATGCGCTGATCATGCCCGCCACGACGCCCTTGTGGCAGGTGGCGCTGGGGATCATCTTTGGCGTCGTGATCGGCAAAGAGGTGTTTGGCGGTACCGGCAAGAACTTCCTCAACCCGGCATTGGTGGGGCGGGCGTTCCTGTATTTCGCCTATCCTGCGAACATGTCGGGCGATGCGGTCTGGACCCCGGTCGACGGGTTTTCCGGTGCGACGGCTCTGGCGGTGTCGGCCGCCGAAGGATATCAGGCGCTGGCCGCTGACGGCATTACCTGGTGGAGCGCGTTTTACGGCACCATCCAAGGCAGCATCGGGGAAACCTCGACACTGGCCTGCATGATCGGTCTGGCCTTCCTGCTGATTACCAAGATCGCCAATTACCGCCTGATATTGGGCTGTCTGGCGGGCACCATCGCATTCACCTGGCTGCTGAACCTGATCGGGTCCGAGACGAACCCGATGTTCGCAATGCCGTGGTACTGGCACGTCGTGCTGGGCGGCTACGCCTTTGGCCTCGCCTTCATGGTGACCGAGCCGGTTTCGGCCAGCCACACCAATGTGGGCCGATACGTCTATGGCGCGCTGATCGGTGTCATGGTTGTGTTGATCCGTGTGGTGAACCCGGCTTTCCCCGAAGGCATGATGCTGGCCATCCTGTTCGGCAACGTCTTTGCGCCGCTGATCGACTATTTCGTGGTGCAGGCCAATATCAAACGGAGGGCGCGTCGCCATGTCTGATACGCAATCCCCTGAACCCAAGGGCGCGATTGCCCGGTTTCTGGCGGCCTCGCCGGATTCGGTGGGCAAGACGATCTTCATCGCCGTGGCGGTCTGCCTTGTTGCTTCGATGATCGTGTCGGCCGCGGCAGTGAGCCTGCGCCCGGTGCAGGAGGCCAACAAGCTGAAGGACAAGCAGGTCAACATCCTGCAGGTGGCGGGGGTGTATGAACCCGGCGTCAATATCACCGAAGCATTTGCCGCATTCGAGCCGCATGTGCTGGATCTGGCAACGGGCGATTTTGTGGACGATCAGTTTGACCCGGCCACCTTTGATGATCTGGCCGCTGCCGGTGATCCGGACCTGAGCGTCGCGCTTGACGACGACCCTGCAAGCATTGGCCGCAAGGCCAAATACCGGGTGATCTATCTGCTGCGCGACGACGCGGGGGCGTTGGACAAGGTGATCCTGCCGCTGCATGGCTATGGGTTGTGGTCCACTCTGTACGGTTTCATCGCGCTGGAGAATAACGGCAACGATATCTATGGCCTGCAATTCTATCAGCATGGTGAAACGCCCGGTTTGGGTGCCGAGGTGGACAACCCGCGCTGGAAGGCACTGTGGAACGGCAAGAAGCTGCGCGACGACGCGGGTGTGTTGCAGATCACCGTCGCCAAGTCGCAGCCTGCGGCCGGGCCCGAATTTTTCGTCGACGCGCTTGCGGGCGCGACCCTGACATCGCGCGGGGTCGACAACCTTGTGAAATTCTGGATGGGCGATGCGGGTTACGCGCCGTTCCTGGCCAAGTTGCAAGCAGGAGAGATCTGATGTCGCAGACCAAGAAAGAGCTGCTGGTCGACCCCCTTGTCGACAACAACCCGATCACCTTGCAGGTGCTGGGTATCTGTTCGGCACTGGCTGTAACATCATCACTGCAAGTGGCCTTTGTCATGGCCATAGCGGTGACGTCGGTGACGGCGTTTTCGTCGATGTTCATCTCGATGCTGCGCAACCAGATTCCCGGCTCGATCCGGATCATCGTGCAGATGGTGATCATCGCGTCGTTGGTGATTCTGGTGGATCAGATCCTCAAGGCCTATGCCTTTCAGATTTCCAAGACGCTGTCGGTGTTCGTCGGCCTGATCATCACCAACTGCATCGTTATGGGCCGCGCCGAGGCATTCGCCATGAAGAACCCGCCGGTGGCGTCGTTCATCGACGGTCTGGGCAATGGCATGGGCTATGGCCTGATCCTGATGCTGGTGGGCATCATCCGCGAATTGTTCGGATCGGGCAGCCTGTTCGGCGTTACGATCCTGCAGACGGTAAACAATGGCGGCTGGTACGTGCCTAACGGGTTGCTGCTGCTGCCGCCGTCTGCGTTTTTCGTGATCGGCCTGCTGATCTGGGCTTTCCGTACGTGGAAGCCGAACCAGGTCGAAGAACGTGATTACAAAATCCAGCAGGTAGAGGCGCACTGATGGAAGGGCTTATCTCTCTGGCCGTGAAGGCCGTCTTTATCGAAAACCTTGCGCTCAGCTTTTTCCTTGGCATGTGTACCTTCATTGCCGTGTCGAAAAAGATTTCGACGGCGCTGGGGCTGGGGATTTCGGTCATGGTGGTGCAGGCCATCACCGTGCCGGCCAACAACCTGTTGCTGTCCTTCCTGCTGAAACCGGGCGCTTTGGCATGGGCCGGGTTCCCGGATGTGGACCTGACCTTTCTCGGGCTGATTTCCTATATCGGCGTGATCGCGGCGATGGTTCAGATCCTCGAGATGATCCTCGATAAGTATTTCCCACCGCTCTACAACGCGCTGGGGATCTTCCTTCCGCTGATCACGGTGAACTGCGCCATTCTGGGCGGCTCGCTGTTCATGGTCGAACGCGACTATAACTTTGCCGAGGCGGCCACCTATGGCGTATCGTCCGGGTTCGGCTGGGCGCTGGCGATTACCGCGATGGCGGGGGTGCGCGAAAAACTGAAATACTCGGACGTGCCGGACGGGCTGCAAGGGCTGGGCATCACCTTTATCACCGCCGGGCTGATGGCGATGGCCTTCATGTCCTTCTCGGGCGTGAAACTGTAAGGGGGGCGTGAGAATGGAAACCTTTTCGCTCGGCGTTGTCCTGTTCACCCTGATCGTTCTGGCGCTTGTGGCCATCATCATGGCCGCACGGTCCAAGCTGGTATCGACCGGAAACGTCAACATCACCATCAACGGTGAGAAAACCATATCGGTTCCTGCGGGCGGCAAGCTGTTGCAGACACTGGCGGCCGAGAAACTGTTCGTGCCATCGGCCTGCGGTGGTGGCGGTACTTGCGCGCAATGCCGTGTGCGTGTGCATTCCGGTGGCGGTTCTATCCTGCCGACCGAAGAAAGCCATATCACCAAGCGCGAAGCATCCTGTGGCGACCGTCTGTCGTGTCAGGTTGCGGTCAAGCAGGATATGGAGATCGAAGTTCCCGAAGAGGTCTTTGGCGTCAAGAAATGGGAATGCACTGTTCGCTCGAACGACAACGTTGCGACCTTCATCAAGGCGCTGACGCTGGATCTGCCCGAGGGCGAGGACGTGAACTTTCGCGCCGGGGGCTATATCCAGATCGAAGCGCCCGCGCACCAACTCTCCTATACTGATTTCGACGTGCAGGAGGAGTATCGCGAGGATTGGGACAAGTTCAATCTGTGGCAGTACAAGTCGGTGGTGAATGAGCCGATCGAACGTGCCTATTCGATGGCGAACTATCCCGAAGAGCGCGGTATGATCATGCTGAACGTTCGCGTCGCCTCGCCGCCGCCGGGGGCCGAAGGCATCCCGCCGGGGCAGATGTCGTCTTATATCTTCAACCTGAAACCGGGTGACAAGGTCACCATTTCCGGCCCGTTCGGCGAGTTCTTTGCCCGCGATACCGACAAGGAGATGGTGTTCATCGGCGGTGGCGCGGGTATGGCGCCGATGCGCAGCCACATCTTCGACCAGCTCAAGCGACTTGGTTCCAAGCGGAAAATTTCGTTCTGGTACGGCGCGCGGTCCCGAAAAGAGATGTTCTTTGTCGAGGATTTCGACACGCTGGCCGCAGAGAATCCGAATTTCGAATGGCACGTGGCGTTGAGTGATCCGCAGCCGGGCGATGACTGGGAAGGCTATACCGGCTTCATCCACAATGTGCTGTTCGAGGAATATCTCAAGAACCACCCGGCACCCGAGGATTGCGAATATTACATGTGTGGTCCGCCGATCATGAACCAGTCGGTCATCAACATGCTGCTGGATCTGGGCGTGGATCGCGAAGACATCATGCTCGACGATTTCGGCGGGTAAGAAAAGGCACCGGCGCGACATGCGCCGGTTTTTCGTTGTCGGCGACGGAACCTCTGTTTACGACCGCGCCGCCATTTGATTCCGGTGCGTCGATACTTTCTGGTCAATTTGATCTGGCTCAATACGAGACCTTGAAAATCTCCCTAGCACTCCGATTGCGAACAGGAGATTCACACGCATGGCAAGTTATGCGCCGCAAGGTTCTATTTTCGAACAACTTTCTGCAAAGGTCAGGGATTGCCTGCTGGCCAAGGCGCGCACGCGAACCTTTGATCGCGGCTCGACGATCTGCCTGCAGGGCGAAGCCACCAGAACACTCAAGGTCGTGCAATCGGGCTGGGTGAAGCTGTATCGAATCTCACAAAACGGCGGCGAAGCCATCCTTGCGACGCTGAAGGAAGGGCAAAGCTTTGATGAGATCGCCTCGCTGCAGGGCAGGCACAGTTCGGCATCGGCTCAGGCTGTCAGCGATTGCACAATTCTGTATCTCGATCCTTCGAGCGTCTTTGCATGTCAGGACGCGCATCGTGAGATCATGACCGTCGTGCTGGCGGCCGCATCGGGCCATATCGAGGCGCTGATGGACGATGTCGAGCGGCTGAAGGTCAAAACAGGTGTCGAGCGGCTGTCAGACTATCTGCTCAGCCTGGCCGAAAGCTCGGCAGAGAACGGGGACATCGAGCTGCCGTTCGAGAAAAACCTGCTTGCGGGCAAGCTGGGTATGAAACCGGAAAGCCTGTCGCGGGCGTTCGGTCGTCTCAAGCCGTTTGGCGTGGCGATTCAGCAAAGAAAAGTGACGATCAAGAGTGTCGATGCGCTCCGGTCATTTTCCGAAGGCGTGGAAGGCGGGATGCTTTCGGTGCATTGACCTCTGAATGCACCGAACCTTTGGTTCCCCGCCGAACCGGCGAGAGGGGACTATTTGCCGTAATAGTCGCGATACCAGTCGACGAATTCGGCAAGTCCCTTGCGGATATTGGTCTCGGGCCGATATCCGGTCAGGCGCTGCAGCAGGCTGGTATCGGCCCAGGTGGCGGGCACGTCGCCCTTTTGCATCGGCATATAATTGCGAACGGCCTTCTTGCCGAGCGCATCCTCGATCGCTTCGATGAAATCCAGCAGGCGCACCTTGTCGGAATTGCCGATATTGACGATCCGGAAGGGCGCGATAGGCGAGAGGCTGTCGCCATCCTCGATATCGGCAGCGCTTTCGGGGCGCACCGGCACCGCGTCGATCAACAGGCGGATACCGCGCACCAGATCTTCGACATAGGTAAAATCGCGATACATGTCGCCGTGATTGTAGACGTCGATGGGGCGGTCGTTCAGGATTGCGTCGGTGAACTTGAAATAGGCCAGATCGGGGCGGCCCCAGGTGCCATAGACGGTGAAGAACCGAAACATGGTGGTGGGCAGGTTCCACAGATGGGCATAGGAATGGCCCATCGCCTCGTTCGCCTTTTTGGTCGCGGCATAGATGGTGAGCTGATTGTCGGCCTTGTCCAGTTCGGTGAACGGCATGTCCTCGTTGGCGCCATAGATGGACGAGGTCGAGGCCATCAACAGGTGTTCCACCTGAAGGGTGCGCGCCACTTCCATCACGTTGAAGGTGCCGACGACATTCGATTCGACATAGCTGCGCGGGTTTTCAAGGCTGTAGCGCACCCCCGCCTGGGCGGCGAGATGGATGATGACATCGGGATGAAATTCCTCGGCTACCTGCATCAGGCGCTCGTGATTTTCCAGCATGTCTTCGGTCGCGGTAAATCCCGGTGTCTGCATCAGCATCTGGTGCCGACGGCGTTTCAGGGCGACATCATAGTAATCGGTCATTCCGTCATAGCCGTGCACCCGGAATCCTTCGGCCAAAAGGAGCCTGCACAAATGAAAGCCGATAAACCCCGCAGAACCAGTAACCAGTATGTTTTTCATCTTGTCCCTCATGCCATTGGGCAACCTTGTGAGCCAATTCCTGCGGTTTGGTCAATGTACGGTCGAAATTTTCTTTAGGTGTATCCAGCGCAGCGGCGGACCCGCCGTGGCGTTTCACGGGCATTTGGGACGCAATGTCAGCAGGCTTGCCACAACAGAACCGGGCTGCCACTATGGCGGGACTGGTTACAGGTGTTTTCGCCCGCGACAGGAGGTCGGAGCGATGATTGCGTTGCTTTTCGCGCTTTTGGTTGTTTGTATGATCCTTTCATTCTTCGCGCTGAACCGCGTTGCCTATTCCGTGTTTGCGGTCACGTTTCTGCTCAGCCTCTATTGGTTGAAATACCACGCAACTTCTGTCCTCACGATTCAGTTGTAGGGTGTGCGTATGACGTTGAGTTTTGAAACTTCACGCACTCTGAACGCAGTCGGGATGCTGGCGGTTTGCCTTGTGCTGGCGCTGGCGTTTGTCTTTCAGCTTTGGCTTTATGAACTGCCATGCCCCCTTTGCCTGTTGCAAAGGGTCGGATTTGTTCTGGTTGGGTTCGGGATAGGACTGAACCTGCTTTATGGTCCGCGTGCGCGCCACTATGCGCTGATGCTGATCGCCGCGGTCTATGGTGGCAGCGTGTCCATCCGCCAGATTCTGCTGCATATCGTGCCGGGCACCGGGCATTACGGGTCACCGGTTCTGGGGCTGCACTATTATACCTGGGCGGGGATCGCGTTCTTTCTGGTCATTGTGGGCACATCGGTGATGTTGTTGTCCGAAGGGCAATATGAACGGCCCGCCGATCCGCAATCCGCAAAGCGCTTTGGCGGCAACAGGCTGGCAAAGATTGCTTTCTTCACGATGCTTGCGCTGGCTGTGCTGAACGCAGGCTCGGCGCTTCTGGAATGCGGGCCGACGGTCTGTGCCGATCCGCCGACGGATTACAAGCTGCTGGAGGATGCGGGCACAAGCGGGTCGTGACGCACCCAGGACAAAGAGGAGGAGACGGATGGGATTACTGGGACAACCGTTGGGGTATTATGACTACCTGACCTTTGCGGCGCTGATCCTGTTGCTGGTCGCGTTCATGGCGCTGGTGCTGTTCATCATGGGATTGCCCGGCCGCATCGCCATCAGCCGCAATCACCCTCATGCCGAAGCGGTCAAGATCATGGGCTGGATGGGGTTTCTGGCGGTGGTGCCGTGGGTGCATGCCTTTATCTGGGCCTTCCACGAGGGCGTCACCGTCGATATTCGCCGCAACCCCGATCAGGAGCGCGACGCGATCCGCAAGGAAATCGAACGGCTTGGCGGAAAGGTGAAGCCTGAATATCAGGACCCGCCAACCGACGAAGAGTCCAAGGCGTAACCAGTAGTGAGTTGACCCCATATGTTCGTCGCCGTTGGCATCACCCTTTTCTACATCATTTTCGTCTGGTTCATCTTCTTCAAGGCGAAACTGCTGAAATTCAACATCTACTGGGGCGTCGTCTCGTTCTGGGTGGGTGCGCATCTGCTGTTGATCTTTCTGGTCGCTCTGCGGTTTTTCCAGCCCTTCTCGGTCGATGCGCATGTGGTGCGTTCGACGATCCAGATCGTGCCCAAGCTGACGCAACCGACGATCCTGAGCGAAGTGCTGGTGACGCCGAACCAGCCGGTCAAGAAGGGTGATCCTCTGTATCGGTTCGACAAGACGATCTTTGAGCTGGCGGTGAATTCGGCCAAGGCGCAACTGGCCGCCGCCGAGCAGAACGTCAAGATCATGGAACAGGATGTAAAGGCCGCGACCGAGGCGGTCGAACGGGCGACGGCACAATTGGGATATGCAGTCAATCAGCGTCAGCGGTACGAGAAACTGGTGCCCGCCGGTGGCGCGCGGCAGGATGAACTGGAACGCTGGGTCGAACAGGTGACCGAGGACGAGGCGCAGGTTCGGCAGGCCGAGGCCAACCAGAAAAAGGCCGAATTGGCACTGGAATCCAATATCGACGGGGTGAATACCGGGGTGGCGCAGGCCCGTGCGCAACTGGCCGAGGCCGAGTACTTTCTGCAGAACACGACGATCTATGCGCCCGAGGATGGAATGATCGTGTCGCAGCAGGCCCGGCCCGGTCTGGTGGTGGGCGACGTCCGCCTTGGGGCCATCGCCAGTTTCGTAACCGACGACAACCCGTACATTCTGGCCACATACCGCCAGCAAAACCTGAAATTCGTGGAGCCGGGGCAGGAGGTCGAGGTCGCCCTTGATCTCTATCCGGGCGAGATACTGCCCGGCAGGGTCGAAGCGGTCTGGTGGGCCACGGCGCAGGGGCAGTATCTGCCGTCAGGGCGTCTGCCCGAGTTTGTGCTGCCCAAGCTGCCGGGCCGGATTGCGGTGCAGATCACGGTGGACCTGCCCGAGGGGCACGAGCTTCCGGCGGGCGGCCATGCGGCGGTGGCGATTTACACGGGGCAGGGGAAAAGCTTTGAGTTTCTGCGCCGGATCAACATACGCTTGTACAGCTTTGCCAACTTTATCCGGCCACTGGATATCTGATGGAGTTTTTTTCGGATGAACCTGGGATGGTGAGACGCGTTCAGGTCAAATTAGCGGGGCTGTGCCTCATGGCGGCGGTGGCCTGTACCCCGGTGGGTCCGAATTTTGTTCGTCCGAACTCGCCGGTCATGAAACAGTGGATCGAGGCCAACAGTCCCGGCGCCAGCCAGCAAAGCGGTTTGACCGCCCGCAGTGCGCCGGTGGTGAAATGGTGGGAGACGTTCAACGATCCGACGCTGAACAAGCTGGTGGCCGAGGCCTATGCCCAGAACCTGACGCTACAGATTGCCGGCGCGCGCGTGTTGCAGGCGCGGGCGCAGTTGGGCATCGCCTTTGGCGAGCTTTACCCGCAATCGCAGGTCGTCGGCGCCTCGGCCACGCGGCGCGAGATCAGCGACAATATCGGCCCGGTGCGCGATATCCGCCGCGTCATTCCGCTGGATACGGAATTTGCGACCTCGGAAGTCGGGTTCGACGCACAGTGGGAACTGGATGTCTGGGGCGCGCAGCGTCGGGGCACGCAGGCGGCCAAGGCCAATCTGGCAGCACAGGTGGCCAATTACGATGATGCGCTGGTAACGCTGACCGGCGATGTCGCGGCGATCTATGTCAACATCCGTGCATTGCAGGAGGCGCTGGCGGTTGCCCGCAGAAATGTCGAACTGCAACAGCAATCCTCTGATCTGGCGCAGCTGCGGTTCAACAACGGCGTCACCACGGAACTGGACGTGCAGGAGGCCACGGCGCTGCTCAACAACACCAAGGCGCTGGTGCCGGGGCTGGAAAGCGATCTGCAGCAGGCCAAGAACGCCCTGGCGGTGCTGCTGGGGGCGCCGCCGTCGCGGATGACCGGCCTGTTGGGCAATTCCGGTCGTATCCCTTCGGGCCGAGCCAATGTGGCGGTCGGCGTTCCGGCCGAGTTGCTGCGCCGCCGCCCTGATATCCGCGCTGCGGAACTGGAGGCCGCCGCGCAATCGGCACAGGTCGGCATCGCGATGGCGGACCTTTACCCGCAATTCATCCTGACCGGTTCCATCGGCTTGCAGGCGTCGTCGGGCAATGACCTGTTCAGTTCCTCAAGTGGCACCAGTCTGGCAAGCGCCGGGGTGGTGTGGAATGTGCTCAACTATGGCCGGATCAAGAACAACGTGCGGGCGCAGGACGCGGCGTTTCAGGCTTTGGTGGCGAATTACCAGAACACGGTTCTGGTTGCGTATTCCGAGGTCGAAAACGCCATGGTCGCCTATAGCGAGGCGCGCAAGCAGGTAGGGTTCTATCAGAAAAGCGTCGAGGCGGCGAAACGCGCCGCCGACATTGCCGTGGCGCAATACGGCGACGGGACGGCGGATTATTCGCGGGTGCTGAACGCGCAGACGGCCCTGCTGCGGTCCGAGGCGGATCTGATCGATGCGCGGGCCTCGGTGTCGGAGAACCTGATCGCCATCTACAAGGGATTGGGCGGCGGCTGGCAGATCCGGCAGGGGCGCGAGTTTTTGCCCGATACGGTTCTGGCCGAGATGGCCTATCGCACCGACTGGGGCGATCTGTTGGAGAAAACCCCGACGGGGGTGAGTCTTGACTGAGGCGGGTGCGGTACGTGACCGGGTTCCTGTCGGGAAAGTGAGGCTTGGATGTTTGCCAATCTGACCGCCGAAACCCTGGCGCGGATGCAGTTTGCCTTTACCGTCTCGTTCCACATCATCTTTCCGGCGCTGTCCATCGGGCTGGCGAGTTTTCTGGCAGTGATGAATGCGCTCTGGCTGACCACAGGCGAGCAGGTCTATCGCACCCTGTTCGATCACTGGCGACGGATATTCGCGGTTGCCTTTGGCATGGGCGTAGTGTCGGGCGTGGTGATGTCGTTTCAGTTTGGCACCAACTGGGCCGGGTTCGCCGACAAGGCCGGCCCGGTGATCGGGCCGCTGATGGCCTATGAGGTTCTGACCGCCTTTTTCCTCGAAGCCGGGTTTCTGGGCATAATGCTGTTCGGGCGCGACCGTGTGGGCAACGGGCTGCATATGTTTGCAACGGCCATGGTGGCGTTTGGCACGCTGTTGTCGGCCACGTGGATTCTGTCGGTGAATTCCTGGATGCAGACGCCTGCGGGGTTCACCACCAACGACGTCGGGCAATTTGTGCCGACCGATTGGGGAGAGGTCATTTTCAACCCCTCGTTCCATTACCGGCTGAGCCACATGGTGCTTGCGGCGTTCCTGACCACCTCGTTGGTGATTGGTGGTGCGTCGGCCTGGGTGTTGCTGCGCGACCGGGCCGACCCGGCGGCGCGGCGCAGTTTTTCGATGGCGATGTGGGCGGTGATCATCCTGGCACCGCTGCAGATGTTTGCGGGCGACGCGCAGGGCCGCAACACGCTGGTTTATCAGCCGGTCAAGGTCATGGCGATCGAGGGGCATTTCGAAAGTTATCCGGATGGCGCACCGCTGGTTCTGTTCGGCATTCCCGATCAGAAGAATCAGCGCATCGACTATGACATCTCGATCCCCAAGCTTTCGAGCCTGATCCTGAAACACGACCTGAACGCGCCGCTGGACGGGCTGGACACGGTGCCTCTTGAAGATCAGCCGCCGGTCGGCATCGTCTTTTTCAGTTTCCGCATCATGGTGGGGCTGGGCGTGACGATCCTGCTGCTGGGTCTTTGGGGCGTGTGGGCGCGCTGGCGCGGGGGGTTGTTTCAGTCCCCATGGCTGCTTCGTGCCGCAGTAGCGCTGGGGCCCGCCGGGTTCGTGGCAATACTTGCGGGCTGGGTCACGACCGAGGTCGGGCGGCAGCCTTATACCGTTTACGGGGTGTTGCGCACGTCGGATTCGGTGTCGCCGGTCGAGGCTTCGGCGGTTGCCTCCAGCCTGACGGGGTTCATCGTCGTCTATGGTTTGGTATTCGCCGCAGGCGTCACCTATATCCTCCGCCTCATGTCCTCAGCGCCCGATGTGGGTCTGCCGGAACACGCGGGCAAGCCGGTGAACGTGGCCAGCCGTCATCCGCTGGACAGGAGGGACTGAGATGCTGGGGATCGAGCTTTCGACCATCTGGGCCGCGCTGATCGCATTCGGGGTTCTGGCCTATGTGGTGCTGGACGGGTTCGACCTGGGGGTCGGAATCCTGTTCCCGGCGGCAAGATCGGCGCGCGAACGGGCGCTGATGATGGATTCGGTCGTGCCCGTCTGGGATGGCAACGAAACATGGATCGTTCTGGGCGGAGGCGGTTTGTTCGCGGTGTTTCCGCTGGCCTATTCCGTGATCATGCCCGCCCTTTACCTTCCGATTTTCGGGATGCTTCTGGGGTTGGTTCTGCGCGGCGTTGCGTTCGAATTCCGCTGGCGCACGCAGAACTGGCGCTGGTTCTGGGACGCCGCGTTCTGGTGGGGGTCGCTGCAAGCGGGCTTCCTGCAAGGCGTCGTTCTGGGCGGCCTGGTTCAGGGCATATCCGTTACGGGCCGCAAATTCTCCGGGGGGACGTTTGACTGGCTGACACCGTATTCGATCCTGTGCGGGGTGGCGGTGGTCACGGGCTATGCCCTGCTGGGATCGACCTGGCTGAACCTCAAGCTCGAAGGGGAGTTGCAGGCCCGGATGCGCCATCTGGCGCGCCGTCTGACTTTTGCGGTTCTTGCCTTTATAGCCCTGGTTCTTTGGCGCACCGCCTTGCTGGAGCCGCAGTATCTGGACCGCTGGCTGAGCTGGCCCGCCGCCGCTTATTCGGTTGCGATGCCGCTGCTGGTTCTGGGCACAGGCTGGCGGTTGTTGCATGGCCTTGCGAGCGGGCGGGACCTGAGGCCGTTCCTGTCGGCGCAGTTGTTGTTCGTGATCTGCTATGTCGGGGTCTGTATCAGTTTCTATCCCGACATGGTGCCGCCCTCGCTGAGCATCGCCGAGGCGGCCGCGCCGGACAAAAGCCTGAGGTTCGCGCTGATCGGGGCGCTGATCCTGGTGCCGGTCATCCTGGCCTATTCCGGGTTTTCCTATTGGATCTTCCGGGGCAAGGTCGATCCGTCAAAGAGCTATGACTGATGGGCAGACGTCGTACGTTCACCCGTCTGGGCTGGTTCGTCCTCTATTGGGCGGGAGGAGTCGTGGTGCTGGGAGCGGTGACGCTGCTGATCCGCTGGGCGATCGGCTGACATTACTGAGATACGTGCAGCGCAAAGGCGCCAAGCAGGCCAAACAGGAACACGATCAAAAGCAGCAGCAACGCATCTGCCACCAGCGTGTCGTCCTCGACGTTATCCTTCGATGCGATGTTCCTTTTGATGTGTCGCATGCGCAAATAGGCGAGCACCAGAACCACACCTCCGGCGCCCAGCATCGAGGCCTCGGACCAGAAGGCCGCCTTGTCGCTTCCCAGCCGCGCGGCAACCAGTCCAAAGCCGATGATCCCGATGACCGTCCGAACCCAGGCCAGAAAAGTGCGCTCGTTGGCGGCGTGGTCGCGAAATTTGTCGATCATCGCCGCCTCCTATTTGGCCAGTCCGCGCAGGCCGCCGGAAATCAGGATATTGACCTCGTACAGCACCTGCGCGGCGGCCAGACCGCCGGGACTGGCCAGATAGTTCGGCGTCCATTCCGGGTCGAATTTCTGTTTGAAGGCGCGCAGCCCCTCGAAGTGATAGAAATGCTCGCCATGCTCATAGACCAGCCCGCCGATCCGATTCCAAAGCGAGGCCAGCTGCCGGTTCTCGATCCCGGAGAACGGCGCGGCACCCAGCGAGAACCAGTGAAACCCCTGCTGTGACCCCCACAGCATCATTTCGGCAAACAGTGCGTCCATGACAAAGCTCGGCGCGTCGGGTTCATAGCGCATCAGGTCAAGCGACAGCTCGCTTTTGTGCCCGCCCTGAAACAGGTTGGCAAAGGCCACGATCCTGCCATCCTCGCCATTGCGCAGGACCGCGTGGTCGAAATTGGACATATAGGCATTGGTGAACGCTCCAAGGGCAAAACCCTTTTCCTGGCCTTGCTTGTTGGTCAGCCACCTGTCCGAGATACCGTGCAGTTCGGACAGGATCGCAGGCACGTCCCTGCGCGGCACCACTTCGAACACATAGCCTTCGCGCTCGGCCCGGTTGCGGGCTTGCCGGAACCGTTTCTTGGACGAGCCGTCCAGCGTGAACCCGGTCAGATCGACCCGTGCCACCTCGCCGATCTTCAGGATCGACAGCCCGAGGTCGAGGAAAGTGGGCAGGTACCGGGGCGATACGCTGTAAAAGGCGCATTTCTTGCCTTCGCGGTCGGCCATTTCGCGCAGCTGCCAGATCAGCTGACGCCCGGCCTCTTCGTCGCCGACAGGTTCGCTTTTGGAAATCAGCGAGGCGCCGGTATCGGCATAGGCCAGAAAGGCCGTTTCGTCTGGCGAAATCAGGAACAGCTTGTCGCCGGACAGCGAGATCTGCGACTCGGTATCGGGGCTTTCCAGCGCCAGTTTCCGCACCACCTCGGGGATTTCCGCCGGCGCACTGGTCTTGACCGGCTTGCTGAGGAACGAGTTGAAGGCAACCGCAACCAGGATGATCGCCACTACAAGGCTGGAGCGCAGGAACCGGGAGGCATCGCCGTGCCACGCGAAATCCCACCAGAGCGCATTCTGATAGGCCACGTGGCCATAGGCATACATACCGATCCAGAAGATCGCCGCCATCAGGGCGAGGATGCCGATGAACCACGGGATGTTCAGGCGAAAGATCGACGCGCCGGACACCCGATAGAACGCGCCTCGAAAAAGGCCCAGCAGGGTGATGCTGAACAACATGCAGATGGCTTCTTCGGCATCCAGCCCCTTGTTCAGAGACAGAACAAACCCCACCGCCATCAGCAGCATCGCCACCACCCAGGCGCGGTAAAGCTTGCGGTAAAGGCCGCGCGATACCAGAACCAGCAACAGGCCGACCACGCTGCCCAAAAGGTGCGAGGCTTCGACAAAGGACAGGGGCAGAAAATCGCGCAGCACACCCAGCCGGCTGGTGTCGGCGGGCAGCGCGCCGGAAATCAGCAGGATCACTCCGGCCAGCATCGCCACCGCCGCTGCCGCCATCGGAACCACCGGGCGGGTCATGCGATAGGCCCATGTGGCCGCGCCCTTGACCGCATGTCGTCGGGCGATGGCGCTGGTTATGGCGATGGTAGTGCAGGCCACGAGGAAGGGCACGAACGTATAGACCAGCCGGTAGAGCAGCAGCGCGGCGATCACGTCGGACCGGCCCGACGCGCCCAGCCCGGCAATCAGCGTGGCCTCGAACACGCCGATACCGCCCGGTGCGTGGCTGAGGATGCCGAGTGCGATGGCGGCAATGAAGATGGTGAAGAAATACGGAAAGCTCGAAACCAGATCTGCGGGCATCAGCACCTTGAGCGTCAGCGCCGCCCCCAGGACATCACCGATGGCCGCCAGCGTCAGCAGGGCGGCCAGCCGGAATCCCGGCAGGTCAAAGCCGAAGCCCAGAAAATCGAACCGCCGCGCGCCGCCGGTCAGCCAGCCAAAAAGCAGCGCCAGCGCCACCAGAAAGCCGATGCCGATCACGGTCTCGATCATGTCCGACAGTGGCAGGACAGTGGACAGACCGCTGGGGTGCAGGGTCAACAGAACCCCCAGTATCAGGCACAGCCCCATCCAGAACGCCACCCATGAGGTGGCGATCACCCCCGCCACGCGGCCAAGATCCAACCCGAGCGAGGCATAAATGCGATACCGAACGGCAGTGCCGGTGATATAGGAAAAGCCCAGAAAGTTGGAAATCGCATATCCGCTGGCCCCGGCGATCCCGGCCACGCGGGCCGGAACCTGGCCATCGGCCACGCTGCGCACGGCCAGAATGTCGTAAAACGAGATCGACAGGAAACTGACCGCCGTCCAGACCAGCGCCAGCGCCAATGTGCTCCATTTGCTGTCGGCGACATCCGCCTTGACGTCCGTCCATTTGACATGCGCCGACAGGTCCCGCAGCACGACAAAGGCGATGGCCACGATCACCAGCGGCACCACCAGTTTCAGCAGCGGATGTGCCAGCAGACGGGAAACCCGACCGGGCAGGTCAAGGGGCGGTGTGTCCTGTGTCTGTTCGGTGTTACTCAACGATCATACCCGGTTCCTGCGCTACAAGTGCCGCCCCTGCGCGGGCGCGAGACCTGCAAGCCGTTGGCATCGAAGGTTATCCTCGCACAGTTGACGCAACCTGCCTAGTGTTCGCCGATTGTGGTTCCGGGGGCCTGGTCCGCCGAGACAAGCCGCTGTCGCTGAACGCCCAGGCCTTCGACACCCAGTTCCACCACATCGCCCGGTGACAGATACACTTGCGGATTTTGTCCCATCCCGACACCCGGTGGCGTGCCCGTACTGATCACGTCGCCGGGATGCAGGCTCATGAACTGCGAGACGTAAGAGACAAGCTCGGCCACGCCAAAGATCATCGTGGCCGTGTTGCCGTTCTGGCGGGCCGTCCCGTTGACGTTGAGCCAAAGCTTCAGGTTCTGCGGATCCGGCACTTCGTCAGCTGTCACCAGCCACGGGCCGATGGGGCCGAATGTGTCGGCGCTCTTGCCTTTGACCCACTGGCCCCCGCGCTCCATCTGAAAGCTGCGCTCGGATATGTCGTTGGCAACGCAATAACCGGCGACATGGTTCAGCGCCTCGGCGACAGGCACATATTGCGCCGCGCGGCCGATCACCACCGCAAGCTCGACCTCCCAATCCGTCTTGACGGATCCCCTCGGGATGATCACGTCGTCATTGGGCCCGCAGATGCACGACGTGGCTTTCATGAACAGAATGGGTTCCGTCGGTACCGGCAGCCCCGATTCCGCCGCATGGTCGGAATAGTTCAGGCCGATGCCGATGAACTTGCCCGGCCCGGCAACACAAGGGCCGATTCTTTCGGTATTCGGCAAGACGGGCAGTCCTGCCAGCACCGCCTGACCCAGTTCCGCGAGTTTGGTCGGCTCGAGGTTCGATCCCCCCCAATCCGCCACCAGAGACGAGGCGTCCAGCCGCCGCCCGTCATCGTCCAGAATCGCCGGCTTCTCCTGCCCCGGCTGCCCGATACGCATCAGTTTCATTTCGTCATGTCCGCCTTGCTGTCGACTGTCCCGGCAACCCTAGGGAATTAGGGGCGTCTGGCAAATACTTCCGGGCGCATGCGGGGCCGAAACCGACAGGCCCGATGTAAAGTGCTGCGGTAAAACCGACTCGCGGTACTTGCAGGTGGAGTGGATTCTTGTGCCGCCAAGATGGGCGTCCACAACATATGGTGCGATGGTCCGATTGTTTGGGGTTTTGTTTTGTTATTTTTTGGGATGTGTGTTTGTGGTGTTTGTTTTTTTGGTTTGATTTGGGCGGGTGTATTTCTTGTAAGGTGTTGAAAACAGGTTGATTTATTGGGGTTTTGTATTTTTTTTGGATTTTGTTGATTTTGTGCTTGCGGTGATTTGAGGTTGGGCCTAGAACGCCCCTCACCGGCGGCGCTGAGGTGCTGTTGGGGGGCTGGATGGAGCGGCTGGGACGGATTGAGTTCTGGATTGGCTGCGAAGCGAGGCGACAAACTGAGGCGATGATGGG
>NZ_JBXWSF010000053.1:0-27662 GCF_059613285.1 Ruegeria sp. BHSB058
TCTGCATCTACGCCTGCCCTTGGCCGCGCATTCAGGCGGCGATGATGGACGAAGACACGCTCGTCGTCGGTTACCGTGAATGGCGGGGCGAGCCGCGTGGCAAGGGCAAACGCGTCGAGGAGTCGGAGCTGGGCGATTGCATCGATTGCATGGCCTGCGTCAACGTGTGCCCGGTCGGCATCGACATCCGCGACGGGCAGCAACTGGAATGCATCACTTGCGCCCTGTGCATTGACGCCTGTGACGACATGATGGCCAAGATTGGCAAGCCGCGTGGATTGATCGACTATATGGCGCTCAGTGACGAAGGTCGCGAGCGTGCAGGGCACCCACCCAAAAACGTCTGGAAGCACATCTTGCGCCCGCGCACGATCCTCTACACCAGTCTGTGGTCGGCGGTCGGGTTCGCGTTGCTGTTCGCGCTCTTCATCCGATCCGATATCGACTTGACGGTGGCGCCAGTGCGCAACCCGACCTTCGTGACCTTGTCGGATGGATCGATCCGCAACACCTATGACGTCCGGCTGCGCAACAAGCATGGCGAAGACCGGCTGTTCAAGTTGTCGCTGACGGGTGATCCGACCATGCGCATACAGATTGAAGGCACTGATTACGATGTTGTCAACGTTCCGGCTGACACGGCACAGCTCACTCGTGTATATATCATGGCCTCCAAGGATGCTGCGCCGTCCGCGGCTCAGGCAACTCCGGTCCGGATCTGGGTCGAGGATCTGACCAGTGGCGAGCGCGCCTACAAAGACACCACGTTCAACGGACGAGGGAACTGACCATGGCGGAACGCCAGTTTACCGGAAAACATGCGCTGGCTGTATTTGTCGGGGCGTTTGGTGTGATCATCGCGGTGAATCTGATTCTGGCCTATAGTGCGGTGAAGACCTTTCCGGGGCTTGAGGTAAAGAATTCTTATGTCGCCAGCCAGGAATTCAACACCCGCCGCGACGCGCAGGAATCTTTGGGTTGGACCGTGCGTGCCGATGCGGCGGGCGGGTTGATCTTTCTTTCGATCATTGATGCATCCGGCACCCCAGTTGAGGTGCAAAAGCTTGACGCGGTTGTGGGGCGGGCAACCCATGTGAACGAAGATAGCCGGCCCCAATTTCGCTTTGACGGCAGTGCCTATGTGGCCAAGGCCGAATTGGGAAAAGGCAACTGGAACATTCGTATGGTCGCTACAGCTGCGGATGGCACGGAATTCACCCAAAGGGTGCTTCTGCACGTAAAAGGATGATGTGATGTCTGCCCAGATGCGCCCAGGCACAGCGGCTTGCCCCGGATGCCTCGCGGCTCCGGCTGAACCGGCGCGCGCCATCCCCGAGGATGTTCAGATTGCTCTGTCGCTGCCGGGCATCCACTGCTCGGGATGCATTGCCACAGTCGAACGCGAGTTGAACGCCTATCCCGGCGTCGCCGATGCTCGGGTCAATCTGACGCTCAAGCGGGCAATGATCCAGGCTTCGGCGAATGTGCGCGCTGCCGATCTTATCCCAGTGCTGGAGCGCGCAGGCTACGAAGCGCATGAGCTGGATACCGGCGCGCTGGCGGCAACGCAGACCGACAAGGCGGGCCGTAACCTTCTGATGCGACTTGCGGTGGCGGGGTTCGCCTCGATGAACGTGATGTTGCTTTCGGTATCGGTTTGGTCCGGGGCATCGGACGCCACACGTGACATGTTTCACTGGATTTCGGCGGCCATTGCGCTGCCAGCGATTGCGTTTTCAGGACAGCCGTTCTTTGCGAATGCGTGGAGTGCGCTTCGCGTTCGTCGCCTGAACATGGACGTACCGATCGTTCTGGCCATTGTTTTGGCGCTGGTCACTTCGCTTTGGGAAACCTCGCTGAGTGGCGAGCATGCCTATTTCGATGCCGCCCTGACTCTGACCTTCTTTCTGCTGGCAGGACGTTATCTCGATTATCGAACCCGGGCCGTGGCGCGGTCTGCTGCCGAAGAACTGGCGGCACTGGAAGTTCCGCGTGCCATACGTGTGGCCAACGACATCGAGGAAGAAGTTGCCGTCTCCACGCTTGCGGTCGGCGATCTGGTGCTTGTGCGCCCGGGTGGCCGGATGCCAGTGGATGGCGAGGTCGTATCCGGTCGCTCCGAATTGGACCGTTCGCTGCTGACTGGCGAAACGCTCCCCGTCTTTGCCGAACCGGGCTTGATCGTGAGTGCGGGCGAGGTGAATCTGACTGGCCCCCTGACCATCCGCGCCACAGCGGTGGGGCAGGAAACCTCGCTGCATCGCATGGCGGATCTGGTGGCTATCGCCGAGTCAGGCCGGTCACGCTATACCTCGCTGGCCGACAGTGCAGCCAAACTTTATGCACCAGGCGTTCATATCCTGTCAGCGCTCAGCTTTCTCGGCTGGTATCTGTATTCAGGTGATGTTCGCACGGCGTTGAACATCGCCGCCGCCGTTCTCATCATCACCTGCCCCTGCGCTTTGGGTCTGGCGGTTCCGGCCGTGACCACCGCCGCCTCCGGGCGGTTGTTCCGTCGGGGCTTGCTGATCAAACACGCAACCGCACTGGAGCGTCTGGCCGAGGTGGACACGGTCGTCTTTGACAAAACGGGCACTCTGACCGCCGGAACGCCGGAACTGACCAATCTGGGCGATCACACGCGGACCGATCTGGAAATCGCACTGGCGCTGGCCGAGGCATCGTCTCACCCGTTGTCGGTTTCACTAGCCAAGACTGCTCGCGCTACCGGGATAAAGCCAGCGGGCATTGCCAATCTGATTGAGGTTCCCGGTTATGGAGCCAAAGGTCAGTTTCGCGGTCAGACCGTACGCCTGGGCCGTGCGGCATGGGTAGGTGCAGAACAGGGCAATCAAACAGCCGCATGGTTGGCAGTTGGGGACCGCGCGCCGGTGGCATTCGTTTACACGGACGCGCTGCGTCCCGGCGCGGTACAAGCCGTGGCCGCTCTTCGCAATGCCGGCAAGCAGGTGGCATTGATTTCCGGCGATACCCAAGGCGCCGTTGCGGAGCTGGCAGAGCGGCTTGGCATTCAAGATTGGGTGGCCGAGGCCTTGCCCGAAGACAAGGTCAAGCGGGTGCAGCAGCTGACGGAGGAGGGCCGCAAGGTCTTGATGGTGGGGGACGGCCTCAACGACACAGCGGCGCTTGCGGCGGCACATGTATCGATCTCGCCAGCGTCGGCTCTGGATGCGGCGCGCGTTGCCTCGGATATCGTTTTGCTTGGCACCGAGTTGTCGCCGATTGCTGAGGCTTGTGAGACCGCGACCAAGGCAACCAAACGAATCCGTGAGAACTTTCAGATTGCCACGGTCTATAACGTCATCGCGGTGCCCCTGGCGGTGGCTGGATTGGCGACACCGCTGATCGCCGCCTTGGCGATGTCGACCTCGTCGATTACCGTATCACTGAACGCTTTGCGGCTGAGGTGACCCGATGGAAGTACTGGCTTATCTGATTCCGATCTCTCTCTTGCTGGGGGGTGTTGGTCTTGCCGCGTTCATCTACACGGTTCGTACCAACCAGTATGACGACCCCGAAGGGGACGCCCGGCGAATCCTCGACAATCAATGGGACGACAAGCCCAAACCTTGACATGTGTCGAGTCGGGGGCGCGAGCAAAGGGTCAGGAGGTGCGCTATGGAAATATTCAGGTCGGACAGCCGAGAGGGGCGAAAAGCGCCGCGGGACTGGTTTACCGGAACGGTTTGGCTAGAGCCGGTGATTGAAGCGCCCGAGCCGGCGCGCGTTCGGGCATTCCGGGTTTCCTTTGACGCTGGCGCGCGTACAGCATGGCATACCCACCCGTTGGGCCAGACGTTGTATGTTCTGTCAGGTGTCGGGCTGGTTGGGCGCCGTGGCGAAGCGCCCCGGACAATTCGACCCGGAGATACAGTCTGGATTCCGCCGGGCGAAGAACACTGGCATGGTGCAGCGCCGGAAACGGAAATGGTCCACCTCGCCATTCAGGAGGCTCTGGATGACCACATCACCGACTGGCTGGAACAGGTCGATGACGCGGATTACCTGCAACCGCCGGCCTGATATGCGCCGCGCGTCCGCCCGCCCTTGAAATTACCGCATTGCCCGGCTATGTCCGGCCCATTCGCAAGCAGAGAGACACAAGCCAAATGGCCACCATGAATCCGATCCAGTTCATCCAGCAGGTCCGCGCCGAAGTCGCAAAGGTCGTATGGCCGACGCGCCGCGAGGTGCTGCTGACCACGGTCATGGTGTTCATCATGGCGACACTGACCGCCATTTTCTTTGCGCTGGTGGATCTGGGCATCCGTGGCGGGCTGCAGCTGATTCTGGGTATGTTCAACTAGGCAAGCCCTCGGGAACGCCCGGTTAAATCCCGGACGCCCCTTGCACAACGCGCCATGTCGGAGTAGGTGACGCGAAACCCTTTGGGACGGGCGTGCGGCGATTCGAGTTGCGCGCCGCTTTTTGTTCCGGGTTGTGCGGTGAAACCGCTGAGAAATTTCAATGACGGGCGCGCTCCGGACAGTGTGCCAAAGGCAGAACAAGGACGACAGGTTCATGGCGAAACGGTGGTACTCGGTCAGCGTTCTTTCGAATTTCGAGAAAAAGATCGCAGAACAGATCCGCACGTCCGTGGCCGAGCAGGGTCTTGAGGACGATATCGACGAAGTTCTGGTGCCCACCGAAGAGGTGATCGAAGTGCGCCGGGGCAAGAAGGTCACGACAGAGCGCCGCTTCATGCCCGGCTACGTGCTGGTGCACATGGAAATGTCCGACCAGGGCTATCACCTGATCAACTCGATCAACCGGGTCACCGGTTTCCTTGGCCCGCAAGGCCGCCCGATGCCGATGCGCGACGCCGAAGTGAACCAGATCCTCAACCGCGTTCAGGAAGGCGAAGAAGCGCCCAAGCTGATGATCTCGTTCGAGATTGGCGAAAAGGTCAAGGTCAACGATGGTCCGTTCGAGGATTTCGACGGCATGGTCGAAGGCGTGGACGACGAGAACCAGAAACTCAAGGTCTCGGTTTCGATCTTTGGCCGCGAAACGCCGGTTGAACTGGACTTTACGCAGGTTACGAAGCAGGGGTGAGAAGCTTCTGAGAGAGATTTTGACGCCGTGATGCCTTGGGCATTGCGGCGTTTTTTGTTTGTCCGCCCGTCTGAAGAAGCGGCTGTTGACAAAGCCAAAGCCTTATAGACTTTAACTACCCAAACACCGGAAGATATACTCTTGTTTAGATTCCATACTGCGGTCACTTTCATTCTATTAAATTGTATCGGCTTCGCGTTTGCAGTGACTATTGGGGGGCTTCTTTTTGCACCTGCTGCGGCTGACACACATCAATCAGCAGCTTTGTTTGAAGAGGCGCTGCGAGCGAACGCAAATCTTCAGAACGATCGCCTGCAAGAAATTGTGTCCAACGTGCCTGAGGTGCTGCTTGAGCGTAACGAAAGCGGTGTGTCCTTAATCGAGTTTGCTTTCTTCTATTTAAATGAGGATTTGGTGAGTCAAACCAATTTTGAGTTCCTTGAATTTCTGATCAGTAACGATTTCTTTGATCAGAAAGTGGATAAGGCACCGCACGTCTCGTTCGCCGTTCAAGCGTTGAGAGGGGCTGATGACCAGATCGGCAGAACAGACCTCTCGGATGATATGATTGTCCATGACACTCGCGCACCGTTCATTGTCTTACTATCAAATGCTGTCAGTGACCGTATCTCGCAGAACCCGTTAAGTAGTGAAGAAAGTTTGGACATCGTTCTAGAGGTTTGCAAAGCAATGGCCTTTGAGGCAGGGTACGAAGAGCTTTTCGGCGCTCAGCTTGTTCACGCCGTTTCAGATACGCTAACACCCCAGCAGAAAAGCTTTGTTGGCGTTTACTCACAGACAGGAACACTGGACGGTCTCTGCGTAGAGAAATTCTTGCGCTGAGGCTGCGGGCATATTCAATCACTAAAGGGGTGAGCGATCCCCTTGCCAACCCCGCCATTCCACTGTAAACGCCGCCTCTATCGTCTTCGGGCGAGATTCTCTCGTGGGAGATGGACGGATCGCGATCCTGAAATCGGACCACGCAACATTCTCCGGGCTGGACGCGTCCCGCCCACGTTGAAAGGAAAACCACATGGCTAAGAAGCTTGTTGGTTCGATGAAGCTGCAGGTTCCTGCAGGTCAGGCAAACCCCTCTCCGCCGGTCGGCCCCGCACTGGGTCAGCGCGGCATCAACATCATGGAATTCTGCAAGGCGTTCAACGCCAAGACCGCAGACATGGAGCCCGGCGCGCCGTGCCCGACCGTGATCACCTACTATCAGGACAAGTCCTTCACCATGGACATCAAGACGCCGCCCGCGTCTTATTACCTGAAAAAAGCCGCTGGTCTGAAGCCGGTTGGCAAACGCAACCGCCCACGCGGTGCGGAAAATCCTGGCCGTGAAACAATCGCAACCGTGACCTCGAAGCAGGTCCGTGAAATTGCGGAAGCCAAGATGAAAGATCTCAACGCCAACGACATCGAAGGCGCAATGCAGATCATCCTGGGCTCGGCCCGCTCCATGGGCATCGAGGTGAAGTAAGATGGCTAAACTCGGAAAACGGACCCGCGCCGCACGCGAAGCTTTTGCCGGCAAGGAAAACCTGTCGGTCGAAGAAGCAGTTTCCCTGATCAAGGCAAACGCCTCGGCCAAATTCGATGAAACCGTCGAGATCGCCATGAATCTGGGCGTCGACACCCGCCACGCCGACCAGATGGTCCGCGGCGTCGTCGGCCTGCCGAACGGAACTGGCAAAACCATGCGCGTTGCAGTGTTTGCTCGCGGCCCCAAGGCGGACGAAGCCAAGGCAGCCGGTGCTGACATTGTTGGCGCAGAAGACCTGATGGAAACCATTCAGGGCGGCAAGATCGAGTTCGACCGCTGCATCGCGACCCCGGACATGATGCCCGTCGTAGGCCGTCTGGGTAAGATCCTTGGCCCCCGCAACCTGATGCCGAACCCCAAGGTTGGCACCGTGACCATGGACGTGAAAGCCGCCGTGGAAGCAGCCAAAGGCGGTGAAGTCCAGTTCAAGGCGGAAAAAGGCGGTGTTGTGCACGCCGGTGTTGGCAAAGCGTCGTTTGACGAAACCAAGCTGGTCGAAAACGTCCGTGCCTTTGTGTCGGCCGTGGCCAAGGCAAAGCCGTCGGGCGCCAAGGGCACCTACATGAAGAAAATCGCGCTGAGCTCGACCATGGGTCCCGGCGTGACCGTGGATGTGGCGCAGGCTTCGAGCGAATAAGCACGAGCATTCAGCGGTAAAACCAAGCGGGCGGCCCCAAACAGGCCGCCCGTTCTGCATTTCCAGGATGTATCAAAGGCCAAGCTCGCGGATGCTTGCTTCGCCCTTTACCAACGAAAAGAAGCTTCGATCGGCGACAGGTTCCCAGGAACCGACCGACCTGTCCAGCGGCTCCGACGCGACGACTTTTCCGCCGTTGTCCAGCCCTTCCCCGAAATAAAGCGACGGGCTGCGCCGGTCACTGGAATAGCGGAAGGAATAAAGAGCCGAGCCATCGGAAAAGGCAGTCGCCATCCTGTTGGGCTGTTCGGTTTCTCCCTGAACTTCTTCAATCTGCCTGATTGTCGTGACGACAGCTTGAAAGGGGCATTCGTCTAACCCATTCGCCAGCAGCAACAGAAACAACAATTCAGAATCCGTGCTGCCGCGGCGGGCATGATAGCACTCGTCCGGCAGGAAGGCTTCAAGTTCCCGCCGTATACGCCCGAAATCGCCGATCTGACCGTTATGCATGAACGACCATTTGCCATAGGTGAAAGGATGGCAGTTGCTACGTGACGTCTCACCAAAGGTCGAGGCCCGAACGTGCGCCAGGAACAGGTGCGACTTAATCATGCGGCACAGGTCCAGAAGATTGCCATCCGACCACGCGGGCAGGACGTCACGGTACAGCCCTGGGTGCTCCTGCTCTGCATACCAGGCCATGCCAAATCCGTCACCATTCACCGCCAGCTTGGCCTCGGCGGCATGCTGGCTTTGTTCCAGCAGCGAATGTTTGGGCAAGATGATAATGTTTTCAAGCGGGATGCTTACGCCGCAATACGCTGCGAATCTGCACATATTTTCATTCTTTCCAGAATTCGAGAAGACCACATTCAATAGTGCCCAATGCCAGGAACAACAAAAGGATTTTCGAACTTAACGGCGATCTGCAGCAACCGGGTATTATGAACCGTAGTCAAAAGCCGCTTCTGAAAGGCCAATCAGATTGCCTCGATTTTCCCTCGACCATCCTTTTTCAATACGCCGGATACAAAAGACCCATCACAGCATATAACACACAAGCAGAACCCAGCCCGGTAAGTAGTTTCTAACTCTCAGTGCTCAAAGGGTTCAGCCTTCTGTGGAAACGCCAGCACTTGGTGCGTCAGCCACGATTTGTTTCAGCTTTTCAGGGGTGAAAGTTGGGAACTCGCGCCGGATCAAGCGCTCGACGCGGTTTCTCGCGCGCTCAGTCTCAAAGTTTGGATCGGTGGAAATTGCCTTGCGCAGTTTCCGTCCTTGTCGGGCGCGAGTGTCCGAGCTGTTGTGGGCCACATGTATGTATGCATGTGGGCGAGGATCCATGATCGACGGGTTGAGTTCGTAGTACCCTCTATGCCGCCCTTGATACGGGTTGCGTATCTGCCCGGGTGCATTCACCAGTGCCCAGGCGATTGCGATATAGGGTTCAAATTTCCGCAGAAGAAAAGAGTCCGTTCCGTCATGGGCTAGGTAAAATCCGCGCGGCATCGATATCAGGGTGTTGGGAACCGCATGTTCGCCCAGCCGTTTCAGGCGCGATATCGTGTATGCGGAAATCGCATCGTCGTCGTCCATCCTAAAATGAACAGTCTTTTGTTCAATGCCAGAGGTCAGTTCTTCTACTTTTGGGTTAAGAGCGTCTGTAATGTGGTCTGCGTCACTATAAATTATTTCGATTTGTGGAATATCAGCGCAGGCTTGTTCTAGGCTCGCTTTATAGACGTCCGGCATGATTGTAGAGGCGGCCACAATGACCTTGAAGTCAGGGTCGGTTTGAAAGCGGAGAGATGGCAGAGTGATGTTTTCCAGAAAGTACAGGCGTTCGGCCATGCGCTCAGGGTTGTAGAGGGCGTCCAAACGCTCTGCTTCCTCTAGTTCCGCCCGACCGATTTTGGTGTCGTTTCTGCCAAAATAGGAAAATCGAATGTAGCCAAAAACCTTCATGAAGTGCTCATTTGTATGGGGATCTTTGTGTTTGGGGGGATTTTTCAACGCAGATTGTCGCTAAACCTATGGGTCCCTTTTGAGGGTCTGGAATCGTGTGTGACTTCTGGTGGACCCCCGCGCCGGTTCGATGGAGTCGATTGACTGATCTAAGTCAAAAGCGTTTTGTTAGAAAGATCCATCAATTTATCTGGTTTTGGTTGGCGTGCTTGTTGTCAATTTCGCAACACCAAACGCCGTGCGACCTCCGACGCCGGAAAATCTGATGTTGTACCATCCTGACGGCGCGAAACACACTTTCTGGCAAAAGGGTTTTTGCGGCGAGATCCTGATTTACCCCTTGGAAACCCAGGCTGTCTGGCCTAAAGAGGGCTGCGGAGTAAAGCGTGCGATTCGTCGTGCGCTTTATTTTGTTTCGTCCAAGACGGTGGGTGGGTCCATATGGCCCCTTAATTTCCTGCCTGAGACGGGAAAGACCAAAGAATTCGAGGGTCCCACCCTCGGGCGATTTTTGGCTCAACCCCGTACAACGGACCTGAACGCCGGGGCTCAGGCCTCGGCAAATATGAGCCGGGATGACCCATCATCCCTAATTTGGAGAGAACTGTGGATAGAGCCCAGAAAGAGAAAGTGGTCGAGGAACTCGGCCAGATCTTCGAAAGCTCTGGCGTCGTGGTGGTTGCTCACTACGCCGGTCTGACAGTTGCCGAGATGCAGGATCTGCGTTCGCGTGCACGCGAAGCAGGCGGGTCCGTGCGTGTTGCCAAGAACAGGCTCGCCAAAATCGCCCTCGAGGGTAAGCCGTGTGCAAGCATGGCCGACCTGCTGACGGGTATGACCGTTCTGACCTATTCCGAAGACCCCGTGGCAGCAGCCAAGGTGGCCGAGGACTTCGCCAAGGATAACAAGAAATTTGAGATCCTCGGCGGCGCAATGGGCGAGAACGCTCTGGACCGGGCCGGCGTCGAAGCCGTGTCGAAAATGCCGTCGCGCGAAGAGCTTATTGCTCAGATCGTGTCGTGCATCGGCGCACCTGCTTCGAACATCGCTGGCGCGATTGGCGCACCTGCAAGCAATATCGCAAGCATCCTTTCCACCATCGAAGAGAAGGCGGAAGCTGCGTAAGCGGTTGGCACTGAATGATCTGCGTGGGGTTGTGAATGCCCCGACGTTGGAACACACACTGTAAACGGAAAGAGCTGATACAATGGCTGATCTGAAGAAACTGGCAGAAGAGATCGTTGGTCTGACCCTGCTGGAAGCACAAGAACTGAAAACCATCCTCAAGGACGAGTACGGCATCGAGCCCGCAGCTGGCGGCGCCGTCATGGTCGCAGCAGCTGGTGGCGACGCCGGTGGCGCAGCCGAGGAAGAAAAGACCGAATTCGACGTCGTTCTCAAGAACGCTGGCGCTTCGAAAATCAACGTCATCAAAGAAGTTCGTGGCATCACTGGCCTGGGCCTGAAAGAAGCCAAGGAACTGGTCGAAGCCGGCGGCAAGATCAAAGAAGGCGTTTCGAAAGAAGAAGCCGAAGAAGTCAAGGGCAAGCTGGAAGCAGCTGGCGCCGAAGTCGAGCTGGCCTAAGCCAACCGACAGGTGCATCGCTGATGTGCCGCAGGATTTGGCTGGACCCGGAGAAATCCGGGTCCAGCCGAACCTGTCTTAGAAAGGGCCTCTGACAGGGGGGCGTTTTCTAAGACACGGTTTTCGGATCGGGAGGCCGCCTTCGGGACGGTGGCCATGAATTGATCCGGACGTGTCGTCTCGAATGTGCAAGATGCCGGGGCCCGACGGTGTCTTTGCCCGCTGAGAACATCGAAAGGTGACATCTGACATGGCTCAATCGTTCCTTGGCCAGAAACGTCTTCGTAAATATTACGGCAAAATCCGCGAAGTTTTGGAAATGCCGAACCTCATTGAGGTACAGAAATCTTCTTATGATCTTTTCCTGCGTTCCGGTGATGCCGAACAGCCAGCCGACGGCGAAGGTATCAAAGGCGTGTTCCAGTCGGTTTTCCCGATCAAGGATTTCAACGAAACTTCCGTTCTGGAGTTCGTGAAGTACGATCTGGAAAAACCGAAATATGACGTCGAAGAGTGCATGCAGCGCGACATGACCTACAGCGCGCCGCTCAAGGTTACTCTGCGTCTGATCGTCTTTGATGTCGATGAGGACACCGGCGCCAAGTCGGTCAAGGACATCAAGGAGCAGGACGTCTTCATGGGCGACATGCCCCTGATGACTCCGAATGGCACCTTTATCGTCAACGGCACTGAACGTGTGATCGTGTCCCAGATGCACCGCTCGCCGGGCGTGTTCTTTGACCATGACAAGGGCAAGACCCATTCCTCGGGCAAGCTGCTGTTTGCCTGCCGCATCATCCCGTATCGCGGCTCGTGGCTGGACTTCGAGTTCGACGCCAAGGACATCGTTTTTGCCCGCATCGACCGTCGCCGCAAGCTGCCGGTGACGACGCTGCTATATGCGCTGGGTCTGGATCAGGAAGGCATCATGGATGCCTATTACAATACCGTTTCCTACAAGCTGGCGAAGAAGAAGGGATGGGTCACCCCGTTCTTCCCCGAGCGCGTGCGCGGCACCCGTCCCACCTATGACCTGATCGACGCCGCCTCGGGCGAAGTGATTGCCGAAGCCGGTAAGAAGATCACCCCGCGCGCGGTCAAGAAATTGATCGAGGAAGGTGCCGTCACCGACCTGCTGGTTCCGTTCGATCATATCGTAGGCAAGTTTGTCGCCAAGGACATCATCAACGAAGAAACCGGTGCGATCTATGTCGAAGCCGGGGACGAGTTGACGCTGGAATATGACAAGGACGGTGAACTGATCGGCGGTTCCGCGAAAGAATTGATCGACGCGGGCATCACCGATATCCCGGTTCTGGATATCGATAACGTCAATGTCGGCCCCTACATGCGCAACACCATGGCGCAGGACAAGAACATGAACCGCGAAACCGCGCTCATGGATATCTACCGCGTCATGCGCCCGGGTGAGCCGCCCACCGTCGAAGCGGCGTCCGCCCTGTTCGATACGCTGTTCTTTGACAGTGAGCGCTATGACCTCAGCGCTGTTGGCCGGGTCAAGATGAACATGCGCCTTGCGCTGGACAAGCCGGACACTCAGCGCACGCTGGACCGCGAAGACATCGTGGCCTGCATCAAGGCACTGGTGGAACTGCGTGACGGCAAAGGCGATGTGGACGACATCGACCACCTCGGCAACCGCCGGGTGCGCTCGGTCGGCGAACTGATGGAGAATCAGTACCGAGTCGGCCTGCTGCGCATGGAGCGCGCGATCAAGGAACGCATGTCGTCGGTCGAGATCGACACCGTCATGCCGCAGGACCTGATCAACGCGAAACCGGCTGCTGCTGCCGTGCGCGAGTTCTTTGGCTCGTCGCAGCTGTCGCAGTTCATGGACCAGACCAACCCGCTGTCCGAAGTCACCCACAAACGCCGCCTGTCGGCGCTTGGCCCCGGTGGTCTGACGCGCGAGCGCGCGGGCTTCGAGGTTCGCGACGTGCACCCGACCCACTATGGCCGGATGTGCCCGATTGAAACGCCGGAAGGCCCGAACATCGGTCTGATCAACTCGCTGGCCACCTTTGCCCGCGTGAACAAGTATGGCTTCATCGAAACGCCTTATCGCGTCGTCAGCGAAGGTCAGGTGACCGATGAGGTCCACTACATGTCCGCGACCGAGGAAATGCGTCACACTGTGGCGCAGGCCAACGCGACGTTGGACGAGAACGGCAAGTTCATCAACGAGATGGTCAACACCCGCCAGGCCGGCGACTATACGCTGGCGCCGGTGGAAAGCGTCGACCTGATCGACGTGAGCCCGAAACAGCTGGTTTCGGTTGCCGCCTCGCTGATCCCGTTCCTCGAAAACGACGACGCCAACCGCGCTCTGATGGGCTCGAACATGCAACGTCAGGCGGTTCCGCTGCTGCGGGCCGAGGCACCGCTGGTCGGTACCGGTATCGAGGAAAAGGTTGCGATCGACTCGGGCGCTGCGATTCAGGCGAAACGCGCCGGTATCATCGACCAGGTCGATGCCCAGCGTATCGTTATTCGCGCCACCGAGGATCTGGAATTGGGCGATGCTGGCGTTGACATCTATCGTCTGCGCAAGTTCCAGCGTTCGAACCAGAACACCTGTATCAACCAGCGTCCGCTGATCAAGGTGGGTGACACCGTCCAGAAGGGCGAAGTCATTGCCGACGGTCCGTCGACCGACATGGGTGAACTTGCTCTGGGTAAGAACGTGGTCGTCGCGTTCATGCCGTGGAACGGTTACAACTACGAAGACTCGATCCTGATCTCGGAACGTATCGCACGTGATGACGTCTTTACCTCGGTCCATATCGAGGAATTCGAAGTCGCCGCCCGTGACACCAAACTGGGCCCGGAAGAAATCACCCGCGACATCCCGAACGTCGGTGAAGAAGCGCTGCGCAACCTCGACGAGGCGGGCATCGTTTACATCGGTGCGGATGTCGAACCAGGCGATATTCTGGTCGGCAAAATCACTCCGAAGGGCGAAAGCCCGATGACCCCGGAAGAAAAGCTGCTGCGCGCCATCTTTGGTGAAAAAGCATCCGACGTGCGCGACACCTCGCTGCGCGTTAAGCCGGGCGATTACGGTACGGTCGTCGAGGTTCGCGTCTTCAACCGTCACGGCGTCGAAAAAGACGAGCGTGCATTGCAGATCGAGCGTGAGGAAGTCGAACGTCTGGCCCGTGACCGGGACGATGAGCTGACGATCCTTGACCGCAACATCTATGCGCGTCTGCAAAGCTTGATCCTGGGCAAAACCGCTGTCAAAGGCCCGAAAGGTGTCAAGGCAGGATCGGTGATCACCGAGGATCTGCTGGACACTCTGACCCGTGGTCAATGGTGGCAGCTGGCGCTGGAAGACGAGCAGGACGCACAGATCGTTGAGGCTCTGAACGAGCAGTACGAAGTGCAGAAGCGCGCTCTGGATGCCCGTTTCGAGGATAAGGTCGAGAAAGTCCGCCGTGGCGACGACCTGCCGCCGGGTGTGATGAAGATGGTCAAAGTCTTCATCGCCGTGAAGCGTAAGCTGCAGCCGGGCGACAAGATGGCCGGTCGTCACGGGAACAAGGGTGTGATCTCCAAGGTTGTTCCGATGGAAGACATGCCGTTCCTGGCCGATGGTACTCCGGTTGACTTCTGCCTGAACCCGCTGGGTGTGCCTTCGCGTATGAACGTGGGTCAGATCCTTGAAACCCACATGGGTTGGGCCGCGCGCGGTCTGGGTCTGAACATCGATGAGGCACTGGGTGAATACCGCCGCTCCGGCGACCTGACCCCTGTACGCGAAGCGATGAAGCTGGCCTATGGCGAAGATGTCTACGAAGAAGGCATCACCGGCATGGACGAGGACACGCTGGTCGAGGCAGCGGGCAACGTGACCCGCGGTGTTCCGATCGCAACTCCGGTCTTTGACGGCGCCAAAGAGGCTGACGTCAACGATGCGCTGGTGCGTGCAGGCTTCTCGCAAAGCGGTCAGTCGATCTTGTTCGACGGTCGTACCGGTGAGCAATTTGCGCGTCCGGTCACTGTGGGCATCAAGTACTTGCTGAAACTGCACCACCTGGTGGACGACAAGATCCACGCGCGTTCGACCGGGCCGTACAGCCTGGTCACCCAGCAGCCGCTGGGCGGTAAGGCGCAGTTCGGTGGTCAGCGCTTTGGTGAGATGGAGGTCTGGGCTCTGGAAGCTTACGGCGCCGCCTACACCCTGCAGGAGATGCTCACCGTGAAATCGGATGACGTCGCCGGCCGGACCAAGGTCTATGAGTCGATCGTCAAGGGCGAGGATAACTTTGAAGCGGGCGTACCGGAATCGTTCAACGTTCTGGTGAAAGAAGTCCGTGGCCTCGGCCTGAATATGGAACTCCTGGATGCGGAGGAAGAGTAGGGGCGGCAGCGCCCCACACTCATCCCATCCCAATTTGTAAGGACGCAAAATGAACCAGGAAATCACCAACAACCCGTTCAATCCGCTGACGCCCCCGAAAGTGTTCGACGAGATCAAGGTCTCGCTGGCGTCGCCCGAGCGGATTCTGTCTTGGTCCTATGGCGAGATCAAGAAACCCGAAACCATCAACTATCGCACGTTCAAGCCCGAGCGTGACGGTCTGTTCTGCGCGCGCATCTTTGGCCCGATCAAAGATTACGAATGTCTGTGCGGCAAATATAAGCGGATGAAGTATCGCGGCGTTGTCTGCGAGAAATGCGGTGTGGAAGTCACCCTGCAGAAAGTCCGCCGCGAGCGCATGGGCCATATCGAACTGGCCGCGCCCGTCGCGCATATCTGGTTCCTGAAATCGCTGCCGTCCCGCATCGGTCTGATGCTGGACATGACGCTGCGCGATCTGGAACGGGTTCTCTACTTTGAAAACTACGTCGTCATCGAGCCCGGTCTGACCGACCTGACCTACGGCCAGATGCTGACCGAAGAAGAGTACATGGACGCACAGGATGCCTATGGCATGGACGCGTTCACCGCGAATATCGGTGCCGAAGCCATTCGCGAGATGCTGGCCCAGATCGATCTGGAAGCCGAAGCCGAGCAGCTGCGCGCCGATCTGGCCGAAGCAACCGGCGAACTGAAGCCCAAGAAGATCATCAAGCGTCTGAAGGTTGTTGAATCCTTCCTCGAGTCGGGAAACCGACCCGAGTGGATGGTAATGACTGTGATCCCGGTCATTCCGCCGGAACTGCGCCCGCTGGTTCCTCTGGATGGTGGCCGATTTGCGACCTCGGATCTGAACGATCTGTATCGCCGCGTGATCAACCGGAACAACCGTCTGAAACGTCTGATCGAACTGCGCGCGCCTGACATCATCGTCCGCAACGAAAAGCGGATGTTGCAGGAATCCGTTGACGCTCTGTTCGACAACGGTCGTCGTGGCCGCGTGATTACCGGCGCCAACAAGCGTCCGCTGAAATCGCTGTCGGACATGCTGAAAGGCAAGCAGGGTCGTTTCCGTCAGAACCTTCTGGGCAAGCGGGTCGACTTCTCGGGCCGTTCGGTTATCGTGACTGGTCCCGAACTCAAGCTGCACCAGTGTGGTCTGCCCAAGAAGATGGCGCTGGAGCTGTTCAAGCCGTTCATTTACAGCCGCCTTGAAGCCAAGGGTCTGTCTTCGACCGTCAAACAGGCGAAGAAACTTGTCGAGAAAGAGCGCCCCGAAGTGTGGGATATCCTCGACGAGGTGATCCGCGAACACCCTGTCATGCTGAACCGTGCGCCGACGCTGCACCGTCTTGGCATTCAGGCATTCGAACCGGTCCTGATCGAAGGTAAAGCGATCCAGCTGCACCCGCTGGTCTGTTCGGCTTTCAACGCCGACTTCGACGGTGACCAGATGGCCGTTCACGTGCCGCTGAGCCTTGAGGCACAGCTGGAAGCCCGTGTTCTGATGATGTCGACAAACAACGTTCTGTCGCCAGCAAACGGCGCGCCGATCATCGTTCCGTCGCAGGACATGATCCTGGGTCTCTACTATGTGACCCTGGAACGCGAAGGCATGCCGGGTGAAGGCAAGGTCTTTGGTTCGATCGACGAAGTTCAGCACGCGCTGGACGCGGGTGAAGTGCATCTGCACACCAAAATCACCGCGCGGATCACGCAGATCGACGACGAAGGCAACGAAGTTCAGAAGCGTTATGAAACCACTCCGGGCCGTCTGCGTCTGGGTGCGTTGCTGCCGATGAACAACAAGGCGCCGTTCGAACTGGTCAACCGTCTGCTGCGAAAGAAGGAAGTGCAGCAGGTGATCGACACCGTCTACCGTTACTGCGGGCAGAAAGAGTCGGTTATCTTCTGTGACCAGATCATGTCGATGGGTTTCAAGGAAGCGTTCAGGGCCGGCATCTCGTTCGGCAAGGACGACATGGTCATCCCGAACGACAAGTGGGGCATCGTTGATGACACCCGCGATCAGGTGAAGGATTTCGAACAACAGTACATGGACGGCCTGATCACTCAGGGCGAAAAGTACAACAAGGTTGTCGATGCCTGGTCGAAATGTAACGACCGCGTCACCGAGGCGATGATGAACACCATCTCGGCTTCCGCGCGTGACGAGAATGGTGCCGAGCAGGAACCGAACTCGGTCTACATGATGGCCCACTCCGGTGCGCGGGGCTCGGTGACTCAGATGAAACAGCTGGGTGGTATGCGTGGCTTGATGGCCAAGCCGAACGGCGACATCATCGAGACGCCGATCATTTCGAACTTCAAGGAAGGTCTGACCGTTCTTGAATACTTCAACTCGACCCACGGTGCCCGTAAGGGTCTGTCGGATACCGCTCTGAAAACCGCGAACTCGGGCTACCTGACCCGTCGTCTGGTGGACGTGGCGCAGGATTGCATCGTGCGTGAAATCGACTGCGGCACCGACCGCGCAATCACTGCCGAAGCAGCGGTTAACGACGGTGAAGTCGTTGCCTCTCTGGCCGAGCGTGTGCTGGGTCGTGTCTCTGCCGATGACGTTCTGCGTCCGGGAACGGATGAGGTTCTGGTCGCTGCAGGTCAGCTGATTGACGAGCGTATGGCTGACGCCATCGACGAGGCTGCCGTTGCTTCAATGCGGATCCGCTCGCCTCTGACATGTGAGTCGGAAGAGGGCGTTTGCGCCACCTGCTACGGTCGTGACCTTGCGCGCGGTACCATGGTGAACACGGGCGAGGCTGTCGGTATCATCGCCGCACAGTCGATCGGTGAACCGGGTACACAGCTGACGATGCGGACGTTCCACATCGGTGGTGTTGCCCAAGGTGGTCAGCAGTCGTTCCAGGAAGCAAGCCAGGACGGCGTCATTGCCTTCGAAAACCCGCAGATCCTGGTCAATGCCGCAGGCGAAAGCCTGGTCATGGGCCGTAACATGAAGCTGGTGATCAACGACGAACACGGCGAAGAACGCGCCAACTTCAAGCTGGGCTACGGCTCCAAGCTTTTCGTCAAGGACGGCACCAAGGTCAAGCGCGGCGACAAGCTGTTCGAATGGGATCCCTACACCCTTCCGATCATCGCCGAGAAAGCCGGTACCGCGAAATATGTCGACCTGGTTTCGGGCCTTGCGGTTCGCGACGAGACCGATGACGCAACCGGCATGACCCAGAAGATCGTGATCGACTGGCGCGCGGCGCCACGCGGCAGCGACCTCAAGCCCGAAATCATTCTGGTGGGCGAAGATGGCGAACCGGTGCGCAACGATGCGGGCAACCCGGTACACTATCCGATGTCGGTGGATGCGATCCTGTCTGTCGAGGACGGCCAGCAGATCGAAGCCGGTGACGTTGTCGCGCGTATTCCGCGCGAAGGCGCCAAGACCAAGGACATCACCGGTGGTCTGCCACGTGTTGCGGAACTGTTCGAAGCACGTCGTCCCAAGGATCACGCAATCATCGCCGAAGCCGATGGTTACGTACGCTTTGGCCGCGACTACAAGAACAAGCGCCGCATCACCATCGAACCGGCCGACGAGTCGATGGAGCCGATCGAATACATGGTACCCAAGGGAAAACACATCCCGGTGCAGGAAGGCGACTTCGTGCAGAAGGGTGACTATATCATGGACGGCAACCCGGCCCCGCACGACATCCTTGCCATCATGGGCGTCGAAGCGCTGGCGGATTACATGATCGATGAGGTGCAGGACGTCTATCGCTTGCAAGGTGTTAAGATCAACGACAAGCACATCGAAGTGATCGTGCGCCAGATGCTGCAGAAGTGGGAGATCCTCGAATCCGGCGATACCACCCTGCTGAAGGGCGAGCATGTCGATAAGCAGGAATTCGATGCGGCCAACGAAAAGACCATCGCACGCGGCGGTCGCCCGGCCCAGGGTCAGCCGATCCTGCTTGGCATCACCAAGGCCTCGCTGCAGACGCGTTCGTTCATCTCGGCGGCGTCGTTCCAGGAAACCACCCGCGTTCTGACCGAAGCCTCGGTTCAGGGCAAGAAAGACAAGCTGGTGGGTCTCAAGGAAAACGTGATCGTCGGTCGCCTGATCCCGGCCGGTACGGGCGGCGCAACCCAGCGCGTCCGCCATATCGCGCAGACCCGCGACAACGTGGTGATCGAAGCCCGCCGGGAAGAGGCCGAAGCCGCCGCTGCCCTGGCCGCTCCGATCATGGAGGACGACATCATCGGGGACGAACTCGACACCCTGGTCGATACTCCGGAAAGCCGTGAATAAACTTTGGTCTATGTCGAAAACAAAACCCGCGCTCAGGCGCGGGTTTTTTTTGTGCGCGTGCCAGAAAGCCGTGTTGGTCAGTCAGAGTCTGAAGTGGGTCCGGCAAAACTTCGGCTGGTGAGCACAAAGTGAACACTGCGGCGGGTTAAGCTTCTCGCACCAATCGAATAAAGGAAAAACTGGTCAGACCGGTAAGAAGGATGGGTCTATTGCCCGGTTATTCCGGCTATCTTCAGATTCGACGATTGTTACCCGGCACTGATTGCTGGCATTGCTCAATTCGGCACGCCCGAGGACTTGCTGCTCGGTCCCGCGGAAATTGAGCATTACCCCCGCCGACGAAACAAGCACGCAGGCTCTCTGAGTGGCGGCTGGATACATCATCCTTCGGCGGCAGACACTGCCCGCTGATAGAGATGCCATGTGGTGTGACCAAGGATCGGAAGGGTAAAGATCAGCCCCAGAAACGCGGGAACCAGCGACAACAGCATTGTGACCGATATGATCGCCGCCCAGCTGAGCATGACCACTGGGCTTTCCGAGACGACGCGTAAAGAGGTTAACATGGCGGAAACAAAATTGGTTTCCCGGTCCAGCAGCATCGGCATGGCGACGACGGTCACCGAGAACAGGACAGCCGACAAAAACGCGCCCACACAGGTGCCGACCGCAAGAAAGATCCAGCCCTGAGGTGTAAAGAATACGGTGTTCAAAAAACCGTCAAGATCCGAAAAGGATGCATTTTGCAGGATGATCGCCAGCCAAAGCCGAACCTGGTAAATCCACACCCAGAAAATGAACAGGGTGACAAAGGCCATCCAGCCCATTTCGCGCTTGCGTTGATTGGCCATGACGATGAGGATCTCGGACCAGCCAAAACTCTCTCCCTTCTGCAACCGGCGGGACATCTCGTAAAGCCCGGCAGCGGCGAAGGGTGCGATCAGCGGAAAGCCTACAATGGCAGGAATGATCATCCAGATCTGACCAAGCCAGACCAAACTCCAAACCAGCAGGATTCCGAAGGTTGCATAGAACAGGCCGAAAAAGCCGCTCATGACGGGGCGCGACAGAAAGTCGGAAAACCCGGCCTTCAGCGAAGCGGAAATATCACCCCCGGTCACTCTATTGACCTTGGGCAAGGCCCCTTGTTGCGGCGTCAGATTGTCCGGTGGTGTAGGGTCTGCAGTCTTGGATGTCATGACACACTCCTCCCAAAGCGTGGCATCGCGCTGGTCCGTCTGCCAACAGATCCGACTGTGAGGCAGACATTCCTCTCCCGCATACAAATTTGCATCAAGTGAAGCGCAAGGGCAAGTTGGGAGTGTGATCGCTTCGCCCCAAAGCAAACCAACACGGCGTGCGTCGCTAAGGTCAAGCCCACTGTGACAGCGAACTTGCCCATGGCTTTGCCAGCGCCGTGGGAGTATCGAAGGGGACATGCTCAATCCGCCCCTCCGAATCCTTCTTCTTGTCCTGTTGCTCTGGCTTTCAGGGCTTGGTGCGGCCGGGCAGTTCGCCAAGATCGCGGTTCCGTTCGACATGCTGGCGCAAGCCTATCCCGATGCGGCTGCAAGCTTGGGTTTGGTTTTGTCCGTCATCAGTCTCTTTGGCATCCTTTTTGGCATGACTGCGGGCATCGTTGTGGCGCGGGTGGGGTATCGCCGAATGCTGGTGCTGGGCCTGTGTCTGGGCGCGGCGATGTCGCTGTGGCAAGCCGCCCTGCCTCCAATTGTTCCGATGCTGGTCAGCCGCACCATCGAAGGGTTGTCGCATCTCGCCATCGTCGTCGCCGCGCCCACGCTGATGGCGCAGATCTCCTCGGATCGATATCGCAACCTGGCGATGACTTTGTGGAGTACGTTTTTTGGCGTGTCCTTCGCCATTGTAGCATGGGTCGGATTGCCATGGGCGCAGGTTCACGGGCTAAAGGCCTTGTTCCTCGCCCATGGTCTGGCCATGGCGGCGTTGGCTGCTATGGTGTGGCTGGTGCTCAAACCCGATGACCCAACGACCGGGGCGAAAGTTGGCTCGATTACGCCGCGTAAGGTGTTGCGCCAGCATCTTTCCGTCTACAGCTCTCCTCGCCTTGCCGCGCCTGCTGTCGGCTGGCTTTTCTATACGCTGACTTTCGTGTCACTGGTCGCGATCCTGCCCATCTTGTTGCCAGCTGACCTGCGCGCCACCATAGTGGGGTTGATGCCATTGACCAGCATTGCGGTGTCGCTGCTGGTAGCCACCGCCCTTATGCGCATCTGGTCTGCCATCGGTGTCGTCGTGTTCGGCTTTGCCCTGTCCGCGCTTGTGCTGGCGGGGTACTGGTTGGGGGTTTCAGCTCCGATTCTATGCGTGACACTGTTTGGGACACTGGGCCTTGTCCAGGGCGCCAGCTTTGCCGCCATCCCTCAGTTGAACACATCAACAGAGCATCGTGCGCTTGCCAACGGGGCAATGGCCCAGATGGGCAATTTGGGCAACACACTGGGAACACCGATCTTTCTGTTCGTTCTGGGGCGCTATCAGTTTGGTGGATTGGTGAGCGCTGTGATCCTGTGCTATCTCGCCGGGATTATCGTGCATATATGGTTGTGGCGCCGCCGCAGCCTCATGCAATTCCGTTAACATCTTGCCTTTTTTGACATCCATGCCAGAACTGTATGGTTGGCAGGCTCACGGACCCGACCGGAGCGGTTGACACCCCCTGGCACCGAGGTCGCAACATGTCTTCCAACACGCAAGGCGCGTTCCTGATGATGGGCAGCATGGCGGCGTTCACGATCAACGACGCGATCGTCAAGGCGGCCGCAGCGGACCTGCCCCTGTTTCAGCTGGTCGCCATGCGCGGTGTTCTGGCCACCACGCTGATCTATGTCCTGTCTCGGCATTTGGGCACCCTGCACCTGAATTTCCCACGGCGTGACAAGATCCTTGTTGCATTTCGTTGCGTTGCCGAGGTCGGCGCCACGTTCCTGTTTCTGTCAGCGCTGGTACACATGCCGTTGGCGAACGTGACGGCGGTCTTGCAGGCATTGCCCCTGACCGTGACCCTGGGTGCGGCGATTTTATTCAAGGAACCGGTCGGGTGGCGGCGGGCGGCGGCAATTGCGGTCGGGTTTGCGGGCATGCTGTTGATCGTCCGCCCTGGTCCTGAAGGTTTCAATATCTATGCGCTTTATGCGTTGGCGGCGGTCGCCATGATTACCGCCCGAGACCTTTTGACCCGGCGCATGTCGGCCGCCGTACCGTCAATGGTCGTTACGCTCGCAACGTCCACCACCATAACACTCACCGCCGCATTGGCATCGCTCGATACCGGCTGGGTGCCGGTTGCGCCAGCCACCGGCATGATGGTCGCCTCGGCGGCGGTGTTCGTTCTGATGGGGTATCTGTTCAGCGTCATGGTGATGCGCGTTGGCGAGGTCGGGTTCGTCGCCCCGTTCCGTTATTCAAGCCTGATCTGGGCGCTTCTCCTGGGCTTTGCAGTTTTTGGCGATTGGCCTGATCCGCTGACTTTGTTTGGCGCGGCTCTCGTCGTGGCCGCCGGCTTGTTCACTCTGTTCCGCGAGCGCGCGATCAAGGACTGAACCCGCGCCTGGAAACCCGGTCGGTGTCAATCGCAAACCGGGCGGCGAATTCTTCTTTTTGATCCGCCGTCAGAGGCAACAGGTCGACGGGTTGCGCCCTTGCCCTGCGCGAGTCGTTAAAGCTGCCATGCGACCGCACCCACATAGGCACGTCCGAAAAGCTGACCGCTGGCATGAACCGCGCAATCTTGTTGTGCGCAAAATTCATGATCGTCAGCGGACAGCCGCCCCGGACATACATCCCAAGTGCCACTCCCAGGAACGGTCTGGTTTCTTCCAGTACGCGGGTGCCACCGCTGTTGAATTCAGCTGCGTAACCACGACTGAAATCGACTGCGACAGCCTTGTTGCGTTTCAGCAACCCGTCGCAGTCGCCGGCGGCTTGCCGAAGTCTGGCGACAAAATCAATCGCGACGGCATCGTCGTCGTCATGCCGGAACTGCAGACATGGTGCATCTGGTGATGCGCGCTCCGCATTCAGGATTTCTTTCATCACCTCCCGGTGCGGGCGCGGCGGTTGGGCGACGATCCTGACCTGCCGTATATCGGCAGTCAGGTCATGCAACCGGTCGCGATCCGGTTTCGGCAGGCTGTCCCCAATCACGATGATCAAGGTAAAATCCTGATCGGTTTGCGCGCGCAGCCCCGGTAGCGAGACGGCTTCAAACAGCCGGAATCGCTCTTCCAACCGGTCGCAATCATAGAGATAGCGAATTCTGTCCTCGACAGTGTCATGCGCGACCTGAAATCCCCCAAGTGCGGGGTACGAAAAGCGGCACAGGCCGAGAACTTGCATCTATGACTTCCAGCGAGGTTTGTTCCCGACGGACTATGCCGCTGGCCGTCTGCGTCTGCAACCGCTCCGAAACCGGCTTGTTTTCCGGTCAAAACGGCGATATCCGGCGGATAAGGCGCCCTGCGCAGATGGAATCGGGTCGGGCTGTTGACACTTTGCCCGACTCCCCCTATTACGCGCGTCATCTCGGCACCGGGGGCCGCCCCAACGCCGATTCCAGTAATGAACTGGTCAAGGCCCGGACAATTTTGCAGTTCGCGCCCTCTGATAACAAACCGCGACGTTCACCTCGGAATGGGAACGCTCGCGGGTTTTGCGCTTGTGGACGCATAAGCGCAGCGAAGTTAGCCGCACGCAACGCGCGTGCATGTCATGTGTGTTGCAAAACGGGGAAGAAACCGGAATGCCAACTATTCAACAGCTGATCCGCAAACCGCGGCAGCCGAAAGTAAAACGCTCGAAATCCATGCACCTGGAGCAGTGCCCGCAGAAACGCGGCGTCTGCACACGTGTTTACACCACCACACCGAAGAAACCGAACTCGGCTATGCGTAAGGTTGCCAAGGTGCGCCTGACCAACGGGTTCGAGGTCATCTCGTACATCCCCGGTGAAAGCCACAACCTGCAGGAACACTCGGTTGTTCTGATCCGTGGCGGCCGTGTGAAAGACCTTCCCGGTGTGCGTTACCACATCCTGCGCGGTGTTCTGGATACCCAGGGCGTCAAAGACCGTAAGCAACGCCGTTCGAAATACGGCGCGAAGCGTCCCAAGTAAGAAGGAGAGGCTGATATGTCACGTCGTCACGCCGCCGAAAAACGCGAAGTCCTGCCTGACGCCAAGTTTGGCGACAAGGTTCTGACCAAATTCATGAACAACCTGATGATCGACGGCAAGAAGTCGGTCGCAGAGCGCATCGTCTATAACGCGTTCGATCGCGTTGAAACCAAGATCAAGCGCGCACCCGTCGAAGTGTTCCACGAAGCGCTCGACAACATCAAACCTTCGGTCGAAGTTCGCTCGCGCCGTGTGGGTGGTGCAACCTATCAGGTTCCGGTCGAAGTGCGCCCCGAGCGCCGCGAGGCACTGGCCATCCGCTGGCTGATCGCCGCCGCGCGCAACCGCAATGAAAACACCATGGAAGAGCGCCTTGCTGGCGAACTGCTGGACGCCGTTCAGTCCCGCGGTACCGCCGTCAAAAAGCGCGAAGACACCCACAAGATGGCCGAGGCGAACAAAGCCTTCAGCCATTACCGCTGGTAACCCTAGAGGCTTACACTTATGGCACGCGACTATCCGCTTAATTTGTACCGCAACTTCGGTATCATGGCGCACATCGACGCAGGTAAGACCACCTGCTCGGAGCGTATCCTGTATTACACCGGCAAATCCCACAACATCGGTGAGGTGCACGACGGTGCAGCCACCATGGACTGGATGGAGCAGGAACAGGAACGCGGCATCACCATCACCTCGGCTGCAACCACCACCTTCTGGGAGCGCACCGAGGACGGTCAGACCGCCGATACCCCCAAGCACCGCCTGAACATCATCGACACCCCAGGTCACGTTGACTTCACCATCGAAGTCGAACGCTCGCTGGCCGTGCTCGACGGTGCCGTCTGCGTTCTGGACGCAAACGCCGGTGTTGAGCCCCAGACCGAAACCGTGTGGCGTCAGGCTGACCGCTACAAGGTTCCGCGCATGGTGTTCGTCAACAAGATGGACAAGATCGGCGCAGACTTCTTCAACTGCGTCCGCATGATCGAAGACCGCACCGGCGCCCGCGCGGTTCCGGTTGGTATTCCGATCGGTGCTGAATCCGAGTTGGAAGGCTTGATCGACCTGGTCACCATGGAAGAGTGGCTGTGGCAGGGCGAAGATCTGGGCGCAAGCTGGATCAAGGCCCCGATCCGCGACAGCCTGAAGGACATAGCCGAAGAATGGCGCGGCAAGATGATCGAAGCGGCCGTCGAAGAAGACGACGACGCGATGATGATGTACCTGGAAGGCGAAGAGCCCGATGTGCCGACCCTGCGCAAACTGCTGCGCAAGGGCACTCTGGCGCTGCACTTCGTTCCGGTTCTGGGTGGCTCGGCGTTCAAGAACAAGGGCGTGCAGCCGCTGCTCAATGCGGTGATCGACTATCTGCCCAGCCCGCTGGACGTTGTCGATTACATGGGCTTCAAACCCGGTGACGAGGAAGAAGTTCGCAACATCGCCCGCCGCGCAGACGACAACATGCCGTTTGCGGGTCTGGCGTTCAAGATCATGAACGACCCCTTCGTCGGTTCGCTGACCTTCACCCGGATCTACTCCGGCGTGATGAACAAGGGTGACCAGATCCTGAACTCGACCAAAGGCAAGAAAGAGCGCATCGGTCGTATGATGATGATGCACTCCAACAACCGGGAAGAGATCGACGAAGCGTTTGCAGGCGACATCATCGCGCTGGCGGGTCTGAAAGACACCACCACCGGTGACACCCTGTGCGATGCCAAGGAACCTGTGGTTCTCGAAACCATGACCTTCCCCGAGCCGGTGATCGAAATCGCGGTCGAGCCCAAGACCAAGGGCGACCAGGAAAAGATGAGCCAAGGCCTTGCCCGTCTGGCAGCCGAAGACCCGTCGTTCCGCGTGGAAACCGACCTGGAATCCGGTCAGACCATCATGAAGGGCATGGGCGAACTTCACCTGGACATCCTGGTGGACCGTCTCAAGCGCGAATTCAAGGTCGAGGCCAACATCGGTGCGCCGCAGGTGGCTTACCGTGAGACCATCTCGATGCCGGTCGAACACTCCTACACCCACAAGAAACAGTCGGGTGGTTCGGGCCAGTTCGCCGAGGTCAAGCTGGAAATCCAGCCGACCCAACCGGGCGAAGGCTATTCGTTCGAAAGCCGCATCGTTGGTGGCGCGGTTCCGAAGGAATATGTGCCGGGCGTCGAAAAGGGTATTCGTTCGGTCATGGATTCCGGTCCGTTGGCTGGCTTTCCGGTGATCGACTTCAAAGTGGCCCTGCTGGACGGCAAGTTCCACGACGTTGACTCGAGCGTTCTGGCGTTCGAAATCGCGGCGCGGATGTGCATGCGCGAAGGCATGCGCAAAGCTGGTGCGAAGCTGCTGGAACCGATCATGAAGGTCGAAGTGATCACCCCGGAAGAATACACCGGTGGTATCATCGGCGACCTGACCTCGCGTCGGGGTCAGGTGTCGGGTCAGGAACCGCGCGGCAACGCGATCGCAATCGCTGCGTTCGTTCCGCTGGCCAACATGTTCGGCTACATCAACACCCTGCGTTCGATGTCGTCGGGCCGTGCCCAGTTCACCATGCAGTTCGACCACTACGATCCGGTTCCGCAGAACATCTCGGACGAGATCCAGGCGAAATACGCATAAGACCGGGTGGCGGGGTGAACCCCGCCCTACCCATTCCACTGTAGGGTGGGTTTCATCCCACCATCCGTAAGAAAAAAGGAGCCTTGCAATGGCAAAGGAAAAGTTTGAGCGTAACAAACCGCACGTCAACATCGGCACGATCGGCCACGTTGACCACGGCAAGACGACGCTGACGGCGGCGATCACCAAGTATTTCGGCGACTTCAAGGCGTATGACCAGATCGACGGCGCGCCGGAAGAGAAGGCCCGCGGGATCACCATCTCGACCGCCCACGTGGAATACGAGACCGACGCGCGCCACTATGCCCACGTCGACTGCCCCGGCCACGCCGACTATGTCAAGAACATGATCACCGGTGCGGCGCAGATGGACGGCGCGATCCTGGTTGTGAACGCCG
>NZ_JBXWSF010000054.1:0-27429 GCF_059613285.1 Ruegeria sp. BHSB058
GAAAAACGGAGTGAACTGCGTTTTGCACCAATTCCTACTTTCCGGCTCTGGTTAACTTTTACCAAGGCGCAATTTGTGTTGGATTGGTCGGGACGCAAAGCTCGGGCGCACTGATCCTCGAACTCCATTCGAAGTCTGATAAATCATCGCGGCACCTCGTGGCTCGTGGGCCTGGAGCATGCGTGAGATGTCCTTACGTATGCGTCCTTGATATGATTGGTTCAATCGGCCATCCTTGGATTTGTCACGGGCAGATTGCGCTGTTTGATCCGCCCCCGGAACCTTCAGAAGGGCGCCAATGCGATTTCGAAGTTGGATCGTCACCACCTTGGTGATTGGAATCGCGCTTGCAGTGCTCTCTGTCCTAATTGTCCTGCAGCACAACGCGCTCTACTCCCAACTGCTGCGCCAGCGCATCGCCGTCATAGCCCAGACGACGGCAGAGACGTTCCGACCAGTTCTCGACCTTGGCCTGCCGATATCGATGCTACGGGATGGCGACAGCATCGTGGCCCGTGGCATGTACATTGATCCCAAGATCGTGGCGGTGCACGCGATAAACCCCAGTGGCATCGTCGCCCATACCACGGGAACGAAACCCACAACACTGCCACAGGATGTGCTGACAGCCATGCGGCTTGCGGACGGCGACTTCTGGGGGCACGAGACCGCGGACACGCTTTATAGCGGCTTTTCCATTCGCCGAGCGCAAGACGGGCCGGTATTGGGGGCCGTTATCGTGGAATATCCGCATGAGCTCCTGGAAACTGCGTCGCACGACATTGTACGTATCACGTTGCGCAGCGCACTTGTGATCCTGATCGGAACATCCACTCTCGCTTTCATTCTGATCTATCTGGTTCTCGACCGACCGCGGCGCAGACTGGCGGAGCTTTTGAGTACCTACAGCCATGGAAAAGCTGTTGCGTCCGCCGTGCCGCCGGACAGATCGCCAGAACATGGGGCTCTCGACGCAGAGTTCTCGCGTCTGGCGCGGAGCCTGCACGACGCCGAGGCGGCCTATGACGAGGCGCAGCGGGCCATTGCCGCCTCTGCGGAGGGCCGGCCGTTCTCTTCCCAGTCCCCGTCCGCTCAGACCGAAGAGGTTTCACCGGAGCGAACTGGCCGGTTGAAAACCCTGATACTTGCGCAGGTTCTGCCGATCACGATTGTCTTGCTCATTGCCTCGGCCATGATGCTGGGCACGGTGCTTATGCGTGCCGTCACCAGATCGGTCGAGCCTGAACTCGCTGCGCGAACCGACCTGATCGGTACCGTCGTCAGCGAGAACGTCCAGCACGCTCTCGACAGCGGAATAGGCCTCGATGAGATCGTCGGGGCGGACCAGTTCTTTGGCGACATGCTCAAGCGGCTGCCGGAAGTGGCCTACATCGCCATCGCAACCGGGCGGATCGTGATTGAGGCAGGCGAGCGCATCGACCCCTATCTCGCGCCGCCGAGAGAGCGGCGCGGCGTGCGGAGCCATCCGATCCTGCATGACGGCAAAGAGATCGCCTATGTTGTCATCGACATAGACCCGCGCCTGATCGCGCAACGGTTCCGGGACGTCTTGCTTGACGAAACGGTGATCCTGCTGGTGACGGTCCTGCTTGCGTGGGAGGTGATGCTGCTGCTCACCGGACGCACTCTGACAGGCGGATTGGCGCGGCTGCAAAGGCTGAGCGCCATGCAGGCGGCGGGCGATTTCTCTCGGCGGGTCGCTGTCGTCGGACAGGATTCGGTTCAGGCAATCCTGAGCAGTGTCTCGAACCGAGCCGAGACACTGCACGGGGCCTTTGCCAAGGCTGTCGAGACCGCCACCGCACCGGGCCGCGCCGCTCTCCAGTCCGTCGGCGGGCGGTTCGGTCTCTCTCCGGGCGGACCAAAGCTGCTGGAGACATCGTCCTTTTCCGACATTCGGCTTGCGCTCTTTCTGTTTGCAGCGGCGGACGAATTACCGCTGGCTTTTTTGCCGATCTATACCCGCGCGGCGGACAATCTTTGGCCATGGCTGAACCAATCCGTCCTGATCTCGTTGCCGCTTGCCGGTTACCTGTTGGCCATCGTGATCATGTCGCCCTATGCGCGCGTGCTGGTCGAGCGCTTCGGGGTCAGGGGGCTCTTTTTCGCCGCGGCAATCCCGACGCTGGCCGCGCATATCGGCCTGTTCGCGGCCAGCACGGCTCAGGAGATCATCCTCTGGCGCGCGGTTACCGGTTTCGGTTACGCGCTCGTGACCCTTGCCGCACAGGACTATGTTCTGAGCGTCGCAACCAAGGCAGACCGGGATCGAATGCTTGGCATCTTCAGCCTCGTCCTCTTTGGCGGCGTGTTTTCCGGAGTGGCGCTGGGTGGCGTGTTGGCCGACCGACTGGGGCCATCGAATGTCTTTCTGGTCAGTGCCGCCTTGATTGCGGCATCCGCCCTGCTGAGCTGGAAATTGATTGCGCCCGACATCGGCCGGATAGACATGGAAGAGGCCGCCACACCGACCCGAGGCGCGAAATGGCGTGTTCTGGCTGATGGGCATCTCGCCGCCCTGATTTTCGGAATTGCCATCCCTGGGGCAGTGGTCTTGCAGGCCTTTGTCTCCTACCTCGCCGCGCTCACCCTGAACGCGCAGGGAGCGTCGGCAGCCGAAATCGGCCGGATTCTCATGCTCTACTTCGTCACGGTCATGGCAGTCAGCCCGCTTGCAGGGCGCCTGGAAGGCCTGTTGCGGATGCCCGGCACGGTTCTTTGTATCCTCGGAGCGGCCCTTGCCGGAATCTCCTTGCTTCCCATTGCCGCGGCGCCGTCCCAGCTGACCATGGCGCTTGCCATGATCGGCACCGGCGCGGGCGGCGCGCTGGTGCGGGGAACCCAGGTTTCCCTTGCCCTGAGCCTCTCGGAGGCGAAAGTCACCGGGCTCGGACCTGCAACCGTCCTTGGCGCCCTGCGCACCGGTGAACGCCTTGGCAGTGTTGTCGGCCTCATCCTTGTGGCTTGGCTCTCGGGAGCAACGGGGCACGCTGCCGCGACGCTGGCAATCGCGGTGTGGACGATGGCCGGAGGTGCCCTTTTCGCCGTCATGGGCGGCATGAATTTCTTGACATCGCAGCGGTCTGACCGGTGACTGTTCTTGTTGATCCGACTGAAGTACCCGATGAAAACTGTCGTTTCAAAACTTGCTATGGTCTTTTGTCTTCATGTTTCCTTCTCTGTCCCGGCGTGGGCAGATACGAAAGTCATTCTCGGGGTATTCTACTACGGGTGCGATGAACTGTGCCACGGCGTACAATCGGAATTGGCGCAAAGCGGCTATGATGTCGAATTGGACGTCCGCGATCTTCAGCAGGACATTTCGCGCCTGCCGGCGCTGCTTGAAGAGGCACGGGCCAACAAGGTGGATCTCGTCATTACGCATGGGACTAGTGCAACGCTGGGAACGATCGGACGGTTGGAGGATTTCGGCGACCCGCGGTTCCTATCCGATATTCCGGTTGTCTTCACTCAGGTGGCCGACCCATTCGGCACCGGTATCGCCGAAAGCTTCGCACGTAGCGGGCGCGAAAATGTTGCGGGCACCTTCAATCGCGTTCCCGAGGCCGTGAACATTGAGGTCGTGCGCAGTTACGACGTCAAGTTCGACCGGCTCGGCCTTCTTTACAACAGCAACGAAGAGAACTCGGTCATCAAGCGCGACGAACTTGCCGCGCTCGCCCCGACACTTGGCGTGGAATTGATTGCGCTCGAGGTCCAGCCAGGTGTCTCGGGGCCGCCAGATCCCGCGCAGATCCCTGCGCGGATGGCCGAACTGGCCGCAGCCGGTGTCGAATGGCTTTACCTCATCTTCGTTCCTTCGTCAGAACGGAACACTGTTCACAGAGTCTGCGGTCGAGAATGGCATCGCAATCGTCAGTCCCTACGAGGTTCTCGTGCGCAACGACAGCGCGCTTCTGTCGATCGCGGCACGGGAAGAGGATGTGGGCCGCCTCGCCGCGCGACAGGCGCTGACCATCCTGCGCGACGGCATCGCCCCGAGGGACCTCCCGATCCTAAGCGCGACCGATTTCGCATATGTCGTCAATATGGACGTCGCCCGGAAACTCGACAAAATCCCGCCCTTCGCCTTCCTGCAGATAGCCGAGACGGTTCAGCACTGATCACGGGCGATTGGCAGTGGCCTGTCGGTGGACCCGGACTGCCTTAGCAAGCCAACGGTCACGAGAGTCGCGAAAATCCCGCCGAGACCCGATTATCGGCCTGATCGCAAACTCCGACCAAGCCTCCATTTCTTCACCGCACCCTGATAGGATCCATGGGCGTGACAGGTGACATCGTAGCGAATCCGCTTTGCTTGACATGCCTGGGCTTTTCACCTTGTCTCACCCATAGCTTCAAGAAGGGGAGAGGCCGATGCGCAGCTTGAACGTCTTGATGGCGGTATCCGTGCTCATGGCATTTTCTGTGTCTCCGTCAATCGCAGAGACGAAGAGGATTTTCGCCATTACCTTCGACATGTGCGATCCCATCTGCGAGGGCTTTCAGGCCGAGGTCGAGGAAAGCGGCTTTGATGTCGAGATCGTCTGGCGCGACTATGAACTGGACAAGTCTCGCCTGCCGGGCCTGGTCGCCGAAGCCCGTGAGCTTGAGGCAGACCTGATCCTGACGAACGGCACGAACGCGACACTCGGTGTCGTCGGCACCTTTGACGATCTCGGGGACGACGGATTTATCGGCGAGATCCCCGTCGTGTTTACGAATGTCGCAAATCCCTTCAGCGCAGGTATCGCCGTTGATTTCGATGGCACCGGTCGTGCCAACGTGGCCGGCACGTTCAACCGGCCGGAGGAAGCCCTGAACATCCAGGTCATCAAGACCTATGACGACAGCTTTGATACGCTGGGCCTCCTGTACAATTCGGACGAGGCGAACTCGGTGATCAAGCATGATGAATTGGTGGACCTGTCCCGGACTATGGGCTTCAATCTGGTCGCGGTCGACATGTCCCAGAACGGCGCGCGCCCGGAGCCAGAGGACCTGCCAGCTTGGCTGGACCGACTGAAAGAAGCGGGTGTTCGCTGGATCTATATCGGCTCGAGTTCGTTCCTGCAAAGGAACGCAGACGCGTTCACGCGTGGCGCAATTGTTCGCGACATGGCGGTGGTGAGCCCATACGAGCACCTCGTGCGCAAAAGCGATGCGCTGATCTCCGTGGCAGCGCACCTCAAGGATGTTGGACGGCTTGCCGCGCAACAGGCCCTGAGGATACTGCGCGACGGCGAAAGTCCTGGCGACTTGCCGATCGTTCGCGCCGCCGACTTTGCCATTGTCGTGAACATGGACGTCGCGCGGGAGCTGAACAGAATGCCGCCCTTCGCCTTTCTTCAGATTGCAGATACGGTTCATGACTGACCGCGAAAACTGAAACCGGTTCCGCTGCGCGGAAAAAATCTCGATTGGCCATTGTATGCCTAATACAATGGCCGTTCTGTGGAGAAAGTCGTCATTATTACACCGCGCAGCAATCGACAATATGGGCTCGCTGCCGACATTCTCTGCGGCTCGCACCGACTGGCAGTTTGAGCCCTTTGCGGTCGTCCGCCTCCTGGTATCCTCTCGCATGTGCAGTACGCCGCGAACGGCGCTTTGCGGCCATCCAAAACACGTCCTACGAATGATAGCGGTGCGGGACTTAGCCGCCTTTTGCTCACGCGGCTACTGCTGACGCAGAATCAGTTCGCACTCGCCTAAGAGATATTGCTGCGCAACAGCGCACGTCACCGAAGCCGTCATTGCCTGCCTCTTTTGAGGGTCGCATCAAGACCGTACCTTTGCGGTACCATGCATGGACACGAAAAAGAACGGGCGGGAAGTCGCTGAAGCCCCGATTGGAAAGACAGACCAATCTAGCGCCGTGAGGACGACGGTTGTGCGGGACCAGTCGATGCGGGTGGTCGGAGCGCTTTCAAGATCGAAATTCGTCAATGTAAGGTCCCGCGTTTCACAAGGACGCACCTTCAGCCTGTGCGGTCCAAGGACCATGGCGGTGCGATAGCGATAGCTGTCGTGCGTGCGATCGTGATCGTCGGCATGCGGCAGACCTAAGCAGACCGACCGCCAGAACGACGCCGACCCTGGCTGACGCCTTCCGGCACAGCCGCGCGCCATGCAGTCGTGCCTTTGCACCTTGCACAGATACGCTGGCCGAATCCTTCGCTCCAAAACGAAGTATTACACCGCAGGCAGAACCGCGGCTTCGGCACATCGCCGATCGCGCGGATGGGATGATCCATCAGGGCGTCTTCTAACTTTGATCGCATCAGATCCTCGCGTTCATTTGACCCCTGAAATTACGCTTTCAACGTCAATCGGAAACGGATGACATGCGCGGTCGGCATGGCATCCCTTCGTTTTCGGCGTCGTGAATTTCCGAACGGTCCCGCAAACGCTCCTGTTCGGTTCCGGTTTCGGTCTTGGTATCGAGGACATCCTTGTCTGTCTGTGCCGTCCGCGATCCCGAGTAGAGATGGCGCAATTGCGCCTCCGACACCCCGTCTGCCTGCATGACGAGTTGCACCATCGGATCGGCCAGCATTTCTTCGAGAAAGACCTGTGAGAGGTCCTTTCCGGACAGTTTGTCTTTCGCGCGGGCATGGTCGAGATCGGCCAGCGACACTGACAGGCTCCGCGTCAATCCCGGATGGGACAGGCGTGGGTGCAGTTGGACCACAACCGAAGCCCTCCAGGCTTCCGGGTCCTTGTGACCAGGAGGCGAAGCGAGTTCCGTCTCGATATCATATTCACCGGCTGGAAGCGTTTCGTCAAAGCCGGGAAGTTTGAAAGGCCGGTCAAAAACCACGACGGTCTTGGCTGTTTGATCGTCCATTGCGTTTGATCCTTTCAATTGAGCAGTTTTCCGCGACATGGAGCAAAACCAGCCGCTTCCGGTGCATTCTTCAGGTTTTCTTCTGCCCGGGAGAACCCGCATTTGCAGCAGTGCCCGGCGCCTTGAATGGCGGTTCTTTTTTCGACGGTTCTGCAGGTTTGGATTTCAGTATGGCACCGACCTTGGTCGTCAGGAGTTTGAAATACATGTTCTTCATCCTTTTTGGGTGTTCCGCCGGAATTTCCGGGCCTTGATCAGGCTCGAATTCTCGAACGCGGCTTATTTGTATATGTGTATTGACCGGCCACTTTACTATGGCGCGGTGTCGGTTAAGTCGGCGGCACAAGACCGTCGTAGGCCCCGCTGGGATCATCTGGACGTTATACCAGGGTCAGGAAGGGGTGGGTCTCGCGGTCCTTGGCACTTCCGTTAATCCTTTGCTTGCCGTGAACAACCTTGGCGACATCTGGGGCCCTCATCGCTCGCATGAGGGCGCTGTGGTTCATGCCCATTTTCATCTCGGAGCCAACGGACACGGCGGAATTGGCTGTGTCGACAACGATGTGGTCGCTTGTCGCGCCGATAAACGTGATTCCTGAGGGAAACGTAAGACCGCTTGTGTCGGTGTCCTGTTGCCCGACAGCAAGGATCGTTCGGGCTCGGAGGTCATCACTCGGAACCAATTTGAGCATCCCAAGCTCCGGAGCAATTGACGCAAGTGGTCTTGCGCTTGGTTTGTCCCTACTTTCGATCACCTCGGCAAAAAGGGTAAACGCGTCCGTATGAAGTCCAGAGATCGGATGCCCTGTTACGGGGTCGGTGCCCAACAGGATCGCCTCGCCGAGGCGGAGGTTGTTGACGCGCCCGGTTGAACCTTCGCCAAGCGCCCATGGCAAATTGGCCGAGCCACCTCCTGAAACAAGCTCGACATGATGTCCGAAGGCACCTTCGACCTGAGTTGCCAGTCGCGAGAGCATGGCCATGTCACAGGCCGACGGTGCCGCGTTGCCCATGCAGGCAAAGTTTGCAGCGATGCCTCTGAGAGCAACACCGGGTGTTGCGATGACCCGAGCGGCGAAGTCATTGAGGTTCTCGGGCATGACGCCTTCGCGCATATCTCCCATTTCGACCATCAGGATGACACCGTGCGACGTGCCTTGTTGCTTCGCTGCTGCGCCAAGCTTCAGGATTGTGTCCATCTCTGTGTTGTAGCTCGCGTCACAATACCGGACGACGTCTTCCATTTCGCTCACCAGCGGAGCGCGGATCATAGAGATCGGGCATTTGATCCCTTCCATCCGCATCCGAACGACGTTCTTGATGCGTGCGTCGGCCAGACCGACAACGCCGCCGTCCAGCATCGCCCCGGCTACGTCAGGATGCCCGCACACTGCCTTGGTCACACCGGTGACCGAGAGCCCACGGGCACCAAGACGACGGACGAGACATCGCGCGTTTGCCTGGATCTTGCCCAGATCAATTTCCACCCGCGGCGAGGTCATTCCGCGGCCACAAGAGGCACGGGCCGTAACTGCGGAAACGCGGCCAAGACCATGTCGCTCAGGTGCACTTCAGGCCGGGCCAGCGCGTCCGTTACCGGAATGCCGAAGTCGCGTGAAAGACTGTCAATTGCACGAATGACTTCGGTGCCCGTCATCGCTTCGTGATTCAGTGTGATACCAATCACCCGTGTGTCAGCAAAAGCTTCGATGAGGGCGATTTCGCTTTTCAGCCCGGGCATTGGCATGGCGGGAAAGTCGCAGCGGTGGGCCCGCTTGGGCGCATGTTGAAGAACAACACCGTGCGGCTGGCTGCCGCGCAGAATGAATGCCGAGGTGCAAAAGGCCGGATGGCTGAGCGCGCCTTGTCCTTCGATCAGGATGACATCCGGATCATCGCCGTGAGACGCCGCGACGATTAGGCGTTCAAGCTCCCCGCAGCAAAACTGGGGTGGCACCGCGTCCATGGCGATCCCGTATTTTGCGCCCTGCATAAGCCCTGTCTGGCCAGTGCCGACGAGGATAGTCTTGATACCGCGTGCGTTCAGTTCCCTGGCCAGAATAGTCGCAGTCGTCCGCTTGCCGATTGCACAATCTGTTCCCAATACGGCAATGCGAATTGCCTTCACCTCGGACACACTTCCGTCAAACAGACGCATGTCCTTGCTTGGCCGGGGTTTGCGGATATCGCGGATCGTCACGTTGGCCGCGTAAGCAGCGCTCGAAATCTCGGGATCATCACTGAGGTATTCGTGCAGGCCGCTGACGATGTTCATGCCGAGTGCGATTGCATCCAGCACTACCTCTCGATCTGCAGGTGACATCCTACCCGTAGAGGGGGCCATGCCATAGATCAAAGTGTCGGGGATATGCACTTCACGCGTCACCGCAGCCTCAAGATCTTCAACGATGGGTATGCCGTTGCTAACATTTTCCAGCACCTGACCGCTGTCGTGTCCTTCAAGTTTGCTGTCGATGACCGAAAGAACGCGATAGGCTTGGCTGTGACGAACAAGACCGTTTGCGGTTTTCCCGTCAATCTGCCCGAAGTTCCCTTCACAATAGACCATCGCTGTGGGCACCCCCATTGTTATAGCTTTTTTGCCGCGAGATCGACGGGATGCGGATACGTCAGGTGGGGCTTGAGGGCCCATCGTGGACAGCCTTGCCATCGGGTTTTTTGCAATATCAGATTCCATGGTCATTCCTTTACCGGGCGGGCTTATCCGGGGCCGGTCGTTTGAAGCGTTCGTGCCGGTAGCCGCGTTTCAAATTTGGATTGCGCGCGTTAGTCGTTCAGGACGCAACGCCCTTGCGAGCGCTGGAAATTCCGATGGCACTCCCACCGGTTTCCCGATCTGTCGAGATGCGCATTGTCAGGGAGTTCAATCTCTGTGCAGCCGTCGTCGGACTCTGCAAAGCCGCGATTACACTTCCAGCCTGAGCCATAGCTTCTTGCATCGTAGAAATATGCGTTCTCCGGGACGACAACAGCTTCACAGGTGTCATCGCGTTCGAAATAGCCCCGCTCACATGTCCAAGGCTGCCCGTATCCGGACCCATTCAGAAAGGCGTTCTCCGGGACCACGATTGCGACGCATGTGTCGCCTTCGACCTGGTAACCACGGTTGCAAAGCCAAGCGGCGCCATAGGAGTCAGCCGACAGATACGCATTGTCCGGCACAACGACTTCGAGGCAAATGTCGTCGACCTTCGTATAGCCACGAATGCAGTTCCATCTCTGTCCCGACGGGTCGAGATATCCGCCGTCGGGCACGACGACCTCAAGACAAGTCGCGTCATCGACCTCCTGAAACCCATGTAAGCACTCCCAGCCTGCGCCATAGGTTCGGTTGGTGGCATAGGCGTTCTCCGGAACGATGATGGCAAGGCAGGTATCGACGTCACGCCGGTATCCACGATCACATTCCCATTCCTCGCCATAGCTTCTGGCGGTGGCGTTGGCAGGCATAGGCGCATCCTGCGCAAACGCAGGGAAAGCGAAGGACGCGAACACACCGGCCACGGCTACCATCCTCACGATCAGCCTTGAAAACGGGCGTGTCGTTGGTTCTCCGTGGCGTCTCATTGGCACTTCCTTTGCAAACCGGAGTCCGTCGGTCGCCGCGCGTGTCTTCGTCAGCCCAAGCGTCAGCGTTCCGGTGACCCGTCGGATGGGCGCGATTGGTGGCGAGGAGCCATTGAAACCTGGTCCCGGCGGCATGCCTTCGTTTTCGGCCACCTGGATCGAGAAGTCCTGCGGGACTATCGGATGAGTGCTACCGGTCATCGCTGGGACAACTTGTGCAAAGCCGCAGCGGCAAGAGCATGTTCCTTCTGGTGGTAGTCGCCGCGGAACTTGCCATTGACCCGCACCTCCCAGATGCCATTTCTTTCGCGGACCTGAACTCCACTTCGCTGCACCGGCCGGCCCGTGGAAGAACCCTGCTCTCCTCTGCTTCTCGGCGGCTCGGGATTCTTGTCGGTCACGTCCGGCTCCTTCACTTTGGGCGCGCGCGCTTCTCCGAGGAGCATCACAGCGCGAATGAATTCTTCCGCGTAGTCGTCGGTTTCGCGGTGGTCGTGTTCGTGCCGGGCCATGCGCATCGGTTCGACGAACCGTTCTCGCAGGTGGTCGATGAAACGTGGCTCGGTGCGGGCCATGTAGGCGATCAGGGCCTGAAGCACCTTTTCATGGGCGAGCACACGCCGTTCGAGATCGGTTGTCTCGGGTGACGCTATCGGCATGGCGCGGTTCACCCTTCATCGACCGCGCGTTCCGCGCGCTCCGGTGATGCATCGACATCAAGGGCTGCCAAACAAGCCTGCGCGATGTCTCGGTCAGGGGCATCGGTTCCCGGCATGGTCGCCCAGCCTGCCGCCATTAGTGCGTCGCGCCTCTGGTAGGTCGAGGCGGCCCGGATCGTGGCCAGCGTGGCCGCCCGTGCCGGGTCGGAGCGCGCCATGTCGAGGCAGACCGGTACCATTGAGGCGACGACATCGTTTCGGGACATCGCCACCGCCCGGTCATTCGAAGTGCCGCCGGTCACCCAGCCGCCCCACGTGAATCCGACGACACCGACAAAGACAGCGCCGATCACGGCACCATAGATACCGGGTTTGAGCCATTCGGGAGTTTTCATTTCAAGTCCTCCTGCGGAGAAAGCGCCGCATCGCTGTGATCTATCTTCGCCTCGCTCGCGGCCTGATCCCGGCTCAGCGCCTCTTTCAGGTCGTTTTCGGAAATCGCGCGCAACTCGGTACGTCCGGCATGATTGCCCCTGCCGCGCACCGTCAGGTAGGTCGCCGTCCGTCGGTAGGCCTCGAAGCTCAGCCCCTGGAGAAGCTCCTCCTCCATGAGAACTTCGTAGTCGCCCGCGGGTAAATCGCCCGGGTATCCCGACAAGGTGAACGGGTTCGAAAACGTCACCGTCGATCTGGTCGACCGCATGGTCATCTCTGGTCTCCGCAATGTTGGCAGATCCGTCGCTCACCACTGTTGGCGGCACCTCGAAACCGGGGCCTGATCAGTCGAGCGATTTCTCTTTTTGTACGTCAGGATCGTTCGACCGGTGCTGACGCAGGTTAGTCCCGGACGCTGAATCGGTTGCGAACTCTTTTGTGGACAGCCGTCAGCACTGATCTGTGTAAGGGCACTGGGGTCAACTTTCGCGTAGCCTTCGGGGCAAACAGGGCAATCTGCGGTCCTGTAACCAAGGAATGGAATGGCAATGACCGAATCCAATATTCTCAACCCGCACCCGCCTGAGTATGAGCAATTTCTCCATGCTTCGGTCGGCGAGGACCGGAACGGATCCGTTGTGACGCTCCTCTCCACGCTTGCGCGGCTCGGGCTGGACCCCTGGACAGAAACCACTGACATGGTCACGCTGGGGCGCGACGCGGCGCGCGCGAGGTTGGAGGCATTGCTTTCTCAATTTCGAGACGTTCCGATGCTTGCAAGCGAACACGGCAGGGTCGCACGAGAACTAAGCCAACTACTTCCCGAAAGCCCGAAGTCAAAGACCCTGGGGCAAGGAACTTCAGCGGTCGCCGACAGTCGCTTGGGCACTATGGGGGTATTCTGGGCAATAGCCACAATTATTTTTGTGCTGTTTCAGATGTTCATGGTTGGCGGGTCGGGGTCTGGCGAATGACCGTTTCCACTCAGACATCGACGCCGATGGGTCATTCTGCGCACAAGACCGGGACGCTTTCGCCACGCGAACAGGGCGTTCTTTGGGACATGGAGGAACATTTCTGGACCAGTGGTGCCGACAACGCGCGGGCGACGACAGCAACCAACGCCGTTATGATATTCCCTTATCCGCCTGGCATCCTTCAGGGCGACCAGATCTGGACCCATCTAAAGCAGAGCACCGGCTGGCGCTCTGTCGTCATGGCCGAACGGCGCGTGATTCGGTGTCATGACATCGCCATTCTCACCTACCGTGTCTCGGCGGAGAAAGCCGACGTGTCGATCTACAAGGCACTCTGCGCCTCAATCTACCTCAACGATGACGGCACTTGGCTGAGGATCTCCCACCAGCAAACCATGGTGGCCTGAATGCCGCAGTGTCATTCAACCTGCCGCACGCGCCGGGACTAACCTGCGTCAGTGCGGTGGGGCGTTGATATCGGCTAGAAGAGATGTACCCGCCGAGTATTTGGTAGGGCATTTTTTCCGAGTACCTGAGAAGCGTGTGGGCTTGCCGAACCCCAATAGGTCGGCATGTCGGCGCGCTTCTTATTTCTCGGAACGTCCATGAAAGGACAATTCCATGAGTGAAAAAAACCAAACTGCGGAAAACCAGACCGTGAAACACATGGCCTCGGTCAAGGCTGTCTGGGACAAGGCGCCCGAAGGCCCCAAAAAGGTCGCAGCGCTGAAGCACTATCAGGCCGCTGAAAAGGCCCATGAAGCCGAAAACGACGAAGAGGCCCACAACGAGCTCAAGCAAGCGAGCCGCGCACTGATGTAATGTCGGTATGCCTGTGAAAAGACGACAGGGCCGCCCAAACTTAGGGCGGCTTTTTTACGGCAAGAGAGGCCTCGACTGATCGAGATAGGCCGGATCGAAATCCGCCAACGCAACCAGCCCCTCGTAGTCATCGAACGTGACACGCCCGCCTTGAAACGTGACGAGCCCGCCTTCGCGGAGTTTGCGAAGGACGCGGTTGACGTGGATGGCGCTTAACCCCAACGCATCCGCCAGATGGTATTGCGTGAGCGGGCAAGCATAACCTTCCCTGCTTCCCTTACCGACTAGCGATAGTCTCACGCCAAGTTCCAGCAGGAAATGCGCCATGCGCGCATCAGCATCGCGCCTCCCTAGACTAACAAGATGTTCGACGACCATCGCCTCATCCCGCGATACGGCCCAGAGAATAGCCGTAGCCAGCCGGGGCGTTTCTGCGAAGGCTTGCAGAAGATCGCTCACCAGAACTTCTGCGGCTTCGATATCAACGATTGGCTCAATGCCATGATCGGATGTGTGCAAAAGAACGCTTCTCAGCCCCAGAAAATCCCCCGGTATCTGGAAATCAACAATCTGCCGCGACCCGTCAGCCTGGATCTTGTAAGAAACGACCCAGCCCTCCGCCAAGATGTAAGCAGCTTGTTCGGATTGACCCTGATGAACCAAGTCGCGACCTGCAGCGAAAGATTTCCTCCGCTGATGCAAACGCTCAAGAACGGCCAGCTCAGTCTCCGACAGTGCAACAAACGCGGAGAGCTTTTGGGTGAGTGGACTGGCTTTGATGTTCATTATCGGTCCCTCCCGAACCGGCGCGTACTCATGGAAGAATTCGGCGCCGAGACTGCTTTCGATCAGTACGGGATACCAAACTCTTTGCGAGGTTGTGACGATCAAGACCCAACCCGGTCGTTATACAACGAACGAAAGTGGAATGCCCGATGTCAGACCAACGAGACCCCGCAGGCATGGCAGCCTTGTCGATTTGCGAAGCCCTCCTACTTGCCCTGCATGAACGCAATCTGCTGCCGGAACGCGAATTTGTCGGCATTCTCCGCGATGCGGCAGCGCTCCACGAGAATGCCCAAGGCCCAGAGGCCGAGCGAAAATTGCATACCGCGACCGCCAAACTGATCAATGAAATCATCGTTGGCGGCAACCTATCGCGACGCTCGTAACGCCGATCCTCTTACGTTGGATAAGAAAAGCCTAAATGCTCAGCCTCTCAACCCGTTTTTGGGTCGGTCGGCTCGGTCTTTGCTTCAGGAGGTCGTTTGGTTGCAGTCTGCGGTTTCGTATCTTTTTCTTGCGAGGCCTTTTTGTCGGCGGCCTCTTTCTTCGCCAAGTCGTTAAACGACATTCTGGCTTTCCTTTTCTGGCTGCCAGGGTATCCGGCAGCTTGTGATCCATAGTGGATCAATGCTCTCTTGGCAAAGGGAACATTGGCCAAAGCACTGAGTGCACCTTGTAATCCTCCCCGGCAGCCACCACGTTTTATGGGCTACTGACCTCCATTCGACCCTCTGTTTTCCTTCACTGGCTCGCAGCGCTCGACACTGTCGTGAGAAGCCGGGCTGCCGCATGTTGTGGGCAGCGATAAAGTAAGGAAAATTCACATGGCCAATGGCACAGTGAAATGGTTCAACACCACCAAAGGATTTGGCTTTATTGCCCCTGAGACAGGTGGGAAAGATGTATTTCTGCACATCTCCGCACTCGAGAAGTCGGGCATGACCACCCTGAACGACGATCAGAAGGTGACCTTCGACGTCGAGGCCGGCCGTGATGGCCGCGAAAGCGCAACCAACATCGCGCTTGCCTGATCTTTACAAATGGGCGCTCATTTGGAGCGCCCCATCGCCCGACGGCCATTTGTTTCTTAGTTTTCTTCCACCGACTAACGCAGCAGTTCCATTGCCCGGATCGGTAACCACCGAACTGGCGCTGCACTGGCGCTGCGACCTGCCATCCTCAGGAGGCCAGCCGATGCCAGACTACACAGCGCCGAACAGATCAGATGCGGGACGTGGCGTCTTCAAGGCTATGTCGAAGAAATCGAAGGCCAAGTACACCGATAAAGAAGCCCCTATGTCGATCCGCATGGGCGAATATGGCCGATATCAGATCAAGTCCGCTTGTGTCGCGGGCGTATACACGGCTCGGGCATTCCCAAAGCCGCCGACGAAAGCCCGTGGTTTGATTGCCGAGGCAACCGGTAAGACCGAAGAAGCCGCGATCGCCGCTTTGCATTGCGTCATCGATGCGCGTGAAACCCGCAGGAGCGAGGACCGAAGGACAGATCCAAGCACCGGGACACAGGTACCAACATCCGACGAATACGTGGAGGCCCTCAACACTGTAAATCTGACAAAATCGCAAGGCGCCATGTTGATGGCGTTATCGCTGGCGGAAGCGGACGGGCTGACAGAGGAGAGGGTCGCGAATGCGGGCAGTTACAAATCCACTGCCTCAGCCAAAAAAGCGCTAGCAAGCGCGGGTCGAATGATTGCTGGATATTTGTCTACAGAGACAGGTTCCAAGGTGCCTTCAACGAGTTTGGATGGAGTTGCGCTGATTGGATTTTGCAGTGATTCCGGACACGAAGAGAAGCCCGGGAACTGGATACTGCACCCCGAACTTTGCGCCGCCATCCGTATCGCTACATGAGCCAAAGAGTTAGCCGTCTGAGTGATTGGTCAATTGGGGTTGATTACCAATTCGATCGATCTTGATCTATTCAGGGATGACTGAGGCGACCAGACAACAAATAGATTTTTGGCGGTGCTGGTCATTTTATGTCAAACGTGATGCGTGCGGCGGGTCGGCCCACCAAGGCGAGCGGCTCCAGCCGCTCGCCCAATGCCTAAAGGTCAATATTCTCCGCAATACCCAGCGCATCTTCGAGTTCAACTCCCAAGTAGCGCACCGTGCTGTCGACCTTTGTGTGTCCTAGCAAGAGCTGAACTGCGCGCAGGTTAGCTGTTTTCCGGTAGATCTCAGCAACTTTGGTTCGGCGAAGCGAATGCGTTCCGTATCCGGTTGATTCCAGACCAATTGACGACACCCAATCGTGCACCAACCGACCATATTGACGGGTTGAGATATGCGGGCGATCGTGAAAGCGGCTGGGAAACATGAACGAGCAAGCCAACATTTCGGGTGATTTGACCCAAGCCAGGACAGTTTCCCTTGTGTTTTCCGTCAGTTCAAACTGAACAGGTCGTTTGGTTTTGCTCTGGATGACCGAAACACGTTCTCGGACGCGGTCCACTTTGACCAGATCGACCACAGAAAGCCTGACCAGATCACACCCGCGTAGCTTGCTGTCGATGGCCACGTTAAATAGCGCCAGATCGCGAAGGTTGTTCGCCAGTTCCAGTCGCGCTCGGATCGCCCAAACCTGTTTTGGTAGCAGCGGTCGCTTCTGGCCGACGATCCGCCCCTTGTTCCAGGCTTTACGTTTCGGGGTGACAACAGGAAGTTGGACTCGAGGCATGATTTGCCCTCCCTGCCGCCCTCCGAACCCAAGCATCAGCACCGCGCTGACGTTGGAATGCTACTCGCAAACCTGATTGTAACTGATCTACCGCCCGTGGGTTTGTGCTCCGAACATAATAGCAGCCCGAATGAATGGCTGGATTCACCGCCGCCTTGCCGCGCTGAGATCTCAGCGCCTGCAGCAATTTCCGTGCTGCGAGCGCGCGCAGCGAGGAATCAAGACTTCTGCTGTGGGCTCTTTCCGGCCGTTAGCTGCGTTTTGCACCAAGGTCCGCACTGAGTATCGTTAATGCTTGAAACAGTTCTCTCTGTGCCAGGTTACAAACTCGGTCCTTGGCCGGTTGGCGAGGCGGTCCGGCACCAAGATCTTGCCGGACGCGTTGATCATCGATGTCACGGCTTCGATGTCGTTGCTCTGACGGGAAACCAGAATAGTCAGGTCGTCAGCTAAACCAACGAGACCGCGATCAAACATCCAATGTGCAGTTCCGGACAGGGCGAGCCCGTTGCTGACGATGTCGGGTCCGTCATGCTCTACAGGTCTGATATGAGCGGCTTCCACTTCAGCTCGGCCACCGCCATTTATCAGACGTAATCCAGTGATGGCGCAGCGCTCGCCGTAGGCGCGCAGGACGTTCTTTCTGAAATTACGATCGCGAACCGCCCGGTTGGTCAGTTGGTTGACGCGTTCCCGTGCGGGCATGTGTCGGAAAGGTGTTTGCGCGTCTTGAAAACCTGGCAGCTGCATCGAGTCACCAACGCGAGGCAGGATGTCCTCGTCCCGTCCAAGACCACGTTCGACAATTCGGGCAAAGTCTTCAGCTGAAAGGGTTCTTACCGCAGCTTGCGCGCGTCCAGATATCTTGCCTTGATCGTTCAGCAATCCGCTTTCGATGACTGAATTCTCGTCTCGGAATGAAACAGGGTCGCCGAAATCAAGATAGGTCCCCGGCTCAATCACCGCCAAGAACATTTCCGGTTTCCTAGGATCCGGAATGATCTCCTGGACCTTAGCGACAGCAAAATAGCCTTTGGTCTCTTTGACCTTGCTTGGCTCGAGGTAGACGATCCAATCCCCTTCGCACTGTTGGGCACGCGAGAGGTATTGTTTGGGAAACTGATACCGCTCCGAGGGAATATCGTCGTAGATCGAGTCGCTGCGATGGATGAAAATACCGAAGGCCATCGGATCACCCGCGTTGCAGGCGTTCCAGTTTTCGATCGGCCGCGCGAAGTGTCAGCACCGCACCTGTCAAAAATGGAAGTGCCAAGCCAGCTGCGGCGATGGCAAGAATCAAGATGGCGGCCAAAACCGAGTATTCGGCAGACTGTTGTGCCAATGATAGTCGACCCAAGCCAATCAAGTAGAACACGCTGGTTCCCAGGAAGATCAGGTAAAGCGGCCCAAAGGGTTCAATCACCTCGCGGCGAGTGCGCTCCAAGACCGAATGCCGCAACATGTTCCAGCGTTTGCTTGCCTTGTTCACCAGATTACTCCCTTACCAACTCGATCCATGTGTGCACGTCATCATCCGTCACTTCGCGGCCTTCGAGATGCGATTGATACCAACGGGCGACAATGGCCCCGCGCTTTTCACTTTTGATTTTTATGCCCTCATCGGTGAGGTGCTTATCCAGCGAGCTTTCGATGTGTTTGAGGGCTTCGAAATCATGTCCTGCCCGAATGGATTTGGTGCCCAGAAGTAGCCAGGGTACGTCTACCTCGAACCGCTCACCCATCGCGACTAAGGCTTCTACGGGCATTCCGCGCTGGCCCTTTTCGTAGCTGTGATACGCGCGCGGTGAGACACCGATAGCTTCCGCCATGGCCGCTTGTGAGAAGCCGATTTCATTGCGAGCAATGGTGAGACGAGCACCCATTGCAGCAAAAAGATCAGCATGTTTCTGCGGCATCTGAATTTTCCAATTGACTACTTCGTCGAAATTCGCGAACTTTGCAAAAAATGACGAATATTTACAGTTAATCACATCTGACCACGTCAGAAGGTGCAGAACAAGCGATTCCATGCGTGTCGCTGATTCAACTTATGCGGACAAGGACGACTGAAATGGCAGAGACCAACTATTCAGACAGCTCGCAGATCCTGGGGCTCGGGAAAACACCCGCGCAGTGGGTCGAAGTTATGGCCGGGATGGGGATCGACATCTCCGAACGCACCTTGCGCGAGCGCGCGAATGACACGGGCGCGTTCTACCGGCTGGGACGGACCATGCTGATCACATCCGCCCAGATCGACAAGATTTTTGAAGGAGGCCAGTCATGCCGCTCCAAATCTACAAGAGGGGCCGCGTCTACTGGGCTAAGGGCTGGGTCGAGTACAACGGCAGGCCAATCGCAGGCCCATACCGGCGAAGCACTAAGGCATCTACAGAAGCGGGCGCAAGGGACTGGATAAACCGCGAAACCGAGATGCAGATACGCCGCCATGTGGTCGGCGATGAACCGAGCAAGACCTTCTCGGACGCGATCATCCTATACAACGCGTCCCCGAAGACCGCGAAGCAACTCATCCCAATAGTGCAAGAGATAGGCGACATGCCGTTGGGCGCAATATCTGGGGCGCTTCTTAAAGGGCTTGGGCCGAGGCTGAAACCGAAGGCATCGACGGATACGTGGTGGCGAGAAATCGTGACGCCCGCCAGCGCCGTGATCAACAACGCGCATGAGTTGGAGGGGACGCCGCTCATCCGGGTAAAACCATACGACAAGTTCGAGCGGATCGCCCAGGACAAGCGGCGCGGCAAGCATAGCCGGGTTGAACGCAAGCCCGCCGACAAGGAATGGATCGAGGCCTTTTGTCGGGCCGCTGATCCGTACAACGCCGCCCTGGTCCGGTTCATGTTTGAGACGCCGGCGCGGATCGACCAAGCTGCCTCGATTGAGCCGGACGATCTGCGGCCTTCCGAGAACAAGGTCAGGGTGAAGGCGCAGAAAGGCCACCCGGAGAGCTGGATTACCGTTTCACCACAGATGATGGACGAACTGCTGGCGCTGCCTCCGAAGCGACCGAAGAACCGCAAGACCGGCAAGCTCATGAAGGCGCGCATCTTCGGCTATGGGAGCTCCACCGGTTACAACACGCGCTGGAAGACGATCTGCAAACGCGCGGGCATCTCGTACCTTTCAGCCCACCCGGCAGGGCGGCACGGGTTTTTCACGGAGCTTGTTGTCCGTCAGGGCGTCGATCCCGTCACAGCAGCCAAGGCTGGACGTTGGTCAGACCCCAATTTGCCCATGCGGATTTATGCCCACGCAGAGACCGACATTAGGGCCCGTTTTCGTACAAACCACGTACAGGATGACACTGTACAAGCACCCAACAGTAAGAAATCACAAAAGGAATAGCGCTATGAACGCATCCCTCCTAAGGGGCAGGTTGCAGGCTCGAATCCTGCCGGGGTCACCATTTCCCTTCTAGCAGAACTTGCAATTCCTGCCCTTCAAATGGTTGAGTGGCCGGATGAACGCAAAAGGCGGAGTAGAGCGTGGCTTGGCCATCGAATTCGGGAATTGACGACGAAAAACGCCGGGAATGGCGCGAGCGGTATGGCGAAAGCGACGCAGCGGCGGGGATCGAGACCACGGACGCGTTCGAGCCGTTTTCGCAGATCAACGACATGTTCACCCGCGCTTTCTGGGACGATACCGTGCGCAGCAAGCAGACGGACGGGTTCTTTGCCAGCTATCGGATGAAGGCCGCCTATCGCAAGGGTGACGGATTTCGGCAAAAGGATTTCGCGCTGCGCAACGCAAGCTGGCTGGTCTCGGATATCATCAGCAACCGCAGCGCCGAGGACGGCCGCCGCGAGGGATTTCAGGCCCCGATCGCCTATGACACTCCGGTGGCCGAAGCGCAGATCGAAATTGACGATCCGGCGCAGATGAGCGCCGAAATCAAACGGATCGCGCGGTTTTTCGGCGCCGATCTGGCGGGCATCACCGATATGGATGAGCGCTGGCTATATTCGTCGCGTGTCGATGTGCGCAATTTCTCCGAGGCCGAGAACACCTTGCCCGAAGGGCTAACCAGCGTGATCGTCCTAGGCCATCAGATGGACCGGGACCTGGTCGCCACCTATCCATCGGCGCTTGCCGGGGCGGCGACAGGCCGGGAATACTCGCACGAGGCGGCGATCGTGATCCAGCTTGCGGCCTATATCCGCAACATGGGGTACGAAGCGGTCGCCTCGATGAACGACACCGGGCTGGTCATTCCCTATGCGGTCAAGGCGGGGTTGGGCGAATACGCCCGCAACCAGATGGTCATCACGCCGGATTTCGGCCCCCGGCTGCGGTTTTCAAAGATCTTCACCAACCTGCCCCTATCGCATGACGCGCCAAGGCCGCTGGGGATCGAAGCGTTCTGCAACATCTGCACCCAATGCGCCGATGCCTGCCCGGTCAAGGCGCTGCCCTATGGGCCCAGAAACGTCAGCGCGACTGATGACAGATCGGCCATTCAGGGCGTGCGCAAGTGGACCTCTGATGCCAGGGCGTGTTTCGGGTATTGGGCCAAATTGCAATCCGATTGCGCCATCTGCATGCGGGTCTGCCCGTTCAATCGCGATTTCGGTCAAAAGCGCAACCGCTGGTGGTTGCGGCTGGCCATGTCACGCTTTCGCAAGCTTGCCTTGTGGCTGGACAAACGCAGCAACCGGGCAGATCGGCTGAAACCCAGGGACTGGTGGGGGGGCGGTGACAGGTAGCACCGAAATGGCGCGGGGATACAAACCCGTGTCGCAAATATCATTGAGTGCAACTGCGGCACAGCCGATGGTCGGCGCATCTGAAAACAGGATCAACACATCATGCTGCACGAAAAACCGGGTCTGATCGAAGCCGTTCGCGCGCGATTTGCGCATGTGGATGCCTGCCCGTTCCAAGGGCCGCGCATCTTTTTCGAGAACGCGGGCGGCGCGCTGACGCTGAACTCGGTGGTTGAAACCACGGCGAAATTCGCGGCCATCCCCGACAATCAGGGCCGGGACAACGTGGCCAGCCACGCGCTGGTCGACATCATCAACCGGGCCAAGTCGGACATGGCGACCCTGATGAATGCCTCGTCCGGGCAGTTCTTTGTCGGCGAAAGCGGTACCGAGCTGCTGTTTCGCATGATCCGCACCGCCTGCGTGAATGCGCCCAAAGGCAGCAAGGTTATTGGCAGCTCCATCGAACACCCCGCCAGCCGCAGTGCCGCGCGGCGCTGGGCGGATATTGCCGGGCTGGGCTATGTGAACGTGCAGCATGACGATGACACCGGCATGGTCACGGCGGATCAGTACCTCGCACACCTGACACCCGATGTCTCGGTCGCCACCATCGTGCATGCCTCGCCCGTGACCGGCATGGGCATGGACGTCGCTGCCATTGCCTCGGCGATCCGCGATGTCGCGCCCGATTGCCTGATCGTCGTCGATGGCATCCAGCACGCGGCCCACGGCCAGCTTGATATCGACAGCTATGGCGTCGACGGCTACGCGATCTCCCCCTACAAGATGTTCTCGCGCCATGGCTACGGCGTGGCGTGGATATCTGACCGGCTGACGGCGCTGCCCCATGACATGCTGATCGACGCGCCCGCAACGGGGTGGGAATTCGGCACTCGCGATACCGGGTCATACGCCACCATGTCCGACGTGGTGGCCTATTTCGACTGGCTGGGCGGAGAGGTGTCCGACCAGACCGATCGCCGCGCCCGGATCGAGGCGGCGGGTCGCGCCATCCACGCCTATGAAACCCACCTGACCAATGCGATGATCAACGGCACCGGAAATCTTCCCGGCCTGCGCGACATGGATCACATCCACATCCTGGCAGGGGCGGACAACCCGGCGCGCGAGGGGCTGGTTTCGATCGTGGTCGAGGATGTGCCCTCGGCCGACGTGGTCACGCGGCTGAACGAACAAGGGATTCGCACCCATATCCGCAAGGCCGACCATTACAGCGGCAACGTGCTGACCCCGCTGGGCCTCAGCGATTGTATCCGCATCTCGCTGTGCCATTACAACACCGAACACGAGGTGGCGCAGTTGCTGGCGGTACTCAAGAACATCCGGGACTAGGGCCGGGATCGCGCAAGAATTTCTCCAACCCCTCTTGCGCGCGCCGTCCCTCTTGGCTACATCCCCCCTCACGGGTGATTAGCTCAGTTGGTAGAGCGCTTCGTTTACACCGAAGATGTCGGGAGTTCGAGTCTCTCATCACCCACCATCCCAACCCACAATGTATCAAGGACCTACGCGCCTAGAGCCTCTGGACTTATCAACCGGAATGATCCGAGCCAATACCAACCTGATCTCAACCGATGTGGCCCCTTCGGCGGTTTCAGGCAATCGAGTTTGGGACGCGAAGGATCAAAATTCAGCCTGGATCGTGATCCGGAGCCGAAGTACCCCTGCTTGGGCGGTATTACCTGATCCTTGAGGCAGGCGCGCCGCCTCTGGCTGGCGCACCTTTCCTCGCCTGACAGAAAGCGGCTTCAAGCGGGGCAGGTCCTGTCAGCGATTGCGCCGAACTCACGCCTGTACCAACTGCCCAGCTCTGTGAATGGCTTCATTTCGTGCAGCTGCCGCAGTTGCCGGGCTGCCCTCTGTTGGCGCGACGTCCAGCCACTCGACATCCGTGATGCCGACAAAGCCGAGCCAGCCATCAAAATACGGACGAAAGAAATCAAAAGCGGCGGCAGGGGTGCCGATTGCATAATCGCCCCCACAAGCACGCAGGACGATGGCTTTCTTTCCGGTAAGCAGTCCAAGAAACTGGCCATCTTCAGTCACTTCAAAGGCGATACCAGGTTGGGTAATCACGTCCATGAACTGCTTCAGCCGATAAGGAACCATGAAATTCCACATCGGTGAACTAAAGACAATGATATCAGCTGTCTGAACACGAGCGGCCAGTTCTGTGACAGCCTTCCATGCTGCGGCCTCAGAATTGCTCATCTTGCCGTCAGTCTGACTGTGATGCTTGGCAGAAATCGCATCAGCCCCGAATTCGGGCAGATTTCCGTGCCACAAGTCCAAAGTGTCAATTTCACCCCCAGGATTCTGGGTATGCCACTTTTCGATGAATGCCTTGGCAACCGCAATCGAGTGAGACCGCTGTTTGCGGGGAGAGGCTTCGACGTACAGAATCTTTGTCATGAATAAGTCCTTCGCTTCGCAGGTGTATTCTGGAAGAACTGTAAATTGTTCAGAAATGGGGCAGTATTCGAAAAATTTGGCCAGGAGGTGTACATGTTTGAACAGATGAATTGGGACGATTTGAGATTCCTCAGAGCGGTCGCTCAAACAGGCAGCCTGTCAGGAGCAGCCCGGTCTCTTGGTTTGAGCCATCCGACGGTCTTGCGTCGTATCCAGCGCATGAAACAGCTATGGGCTGTCGACTTGCTGGAAAAGACACCAAGCGGCTATGTACCGACCGAACACGGGAACGCTTTGATCCGTCTCGCAGACGATATCGCCAGTCGGGTTGCGGCAATCGACCGGCAGATATATGGGCAAGAGCCGCACCTCGAAGGCACAGTCCGCATAACAACCACCGATACGCTGCACTTTAGCTTTCTGGCGCCGATGTTCCTGCAGTTGCGCAGGGCTTTTCCACTCATTGATCTAGAGATTACGGTTTCAAACCAGATGTATAATCTGGGCAGCCGGGATGCTGACATTGCCATTCGCCCCACAAACGCTCCACCAGAAACGCTCGTAGGCCGCAAAATGGGAAAAATCGGGTTTGCAGTGTACCTGCACCGGGATCTCGCAGTGGCGCAAGGCACAACGAAGCGTTTTGATGGTCTGGACTGGATTGGCATAGACAACAGCCTGTCCCACTTGCCGCAGGAAAACTGGATGCGCCGCCACAACTTCGACAAAACGGTGCACCTGAGGGTCAATTCAATCCAATCGGTTCTCCACTACATCCGGTTAGGGGGAGGACCCGGAATTGTAGCATGCTTCATGGGTGACAAAGTCGAGGATCTGGTACAGGTCAGCCCCAGGATCAAGGAGTTGGAAACCGACTTGTGGGTACTGGTTCACCCGGATGTAAGAAACGCAGTTCGTATTCGCGCGGTGCTCGATCAGATCTATGCATTCCTCTCTCGTCACCGCGTCACTCTGGAAGGTACAGACGGAGACCAGGCGCATAGATTACTGGGCACCGTTTGACCAACGTGCCCCTCAAGTTGGCCTCTGTATGGAGGGCGTTTTACAGCCTCCCTGTTTGGGAGGTGAATGACGCAGGGCAAATCTGTGGTTCTGGTTGGGTTTGATGTTTCGAATGACACCATTTCGGTTTCCGTGGCCGAAGATGCGCTGACCGGACGGAGCGGCTACGCCATAATTCGCGGCCTGCCCAAACGGCTGTCGTCGGCCACTTGGAAACAGATCGCGGTACTGGCGGCGAAACCGGAATCGCCGACAGTGCCTTGAGCGGTCCCGAGACCCGAAAACCGCGCAGATTCGGGCGACGGTTGCGCCACCATCGTTATCCTGCCTTGAACCCTTGCTCCCGCCCGTATAGGAAAATTCCTGCGCGCATAGGAGGGGCTTAGATGCAGGACGATCCGAAAACTCTTGTCTCCACCGGCTGGCTGGCTGCACATTTGAAAGACCCGGATTTGCGGATACTCGACGGGTCCTGGTACCTGCCGCAGCAGGGGCGCGACGCCAAGGCGGAATATGACGCCGCCCACATTCCCGGCGCGCGGTTCTTCGATATCGACGATATCGCCGATCACCGCTCTGATCTGCCGCACATGGTGCCGCCGGTCGAGAAATTCATGTCGCGCCTGCGGGCGATGGGCGTGGGCGACGGCCATCAGGTGGTGGTTTATGATGGTGCCGGCCTGATGTCGGCGGCGCGGGTCTGGTGGTTGTTCCGGCTGATGGGGCAGGACAACATCGCCGTGCTTGATGGCGGCTTGCCCAAGTGGCAGGCCGAGGGCCACGAGATCGAGGATCTGCCCCCCGTCATCCGTGACCGGCACATGACCGTCCGGGTGCAGAACCATCTGGTGCGCGATGTGACACAGGTCTCGGCCGCCGCCAAGCTGCGCGATCACGAAATCATCGACGCCCGCTCGGCAGGCCGCTTTTCCGGATCCGAGGCCGAGCCGCGCGAAGGGTTGCGGTCGGGCCACATTCCCGGCTCGCGCAATGTGCCGTTCGGCAACTTGCTGAACAAGGATGCCACGATGAAATCGCCCGATGACTGCCGCGCGGTGTTCGAAGCCGCCGGGGTGGACCTGTCGAAACCGGCGATCACCACCTGCGGCTCAGGTGTTACCGCCGCCATTCTCAGCCTCGCGCTCGAGCGCATGGGCAAGAAAGATCACTCGCTTTATGACGGCTCCTGGGCTGAATGGGGTGCCTTCCCGACCCTGCCCGTCGCAACCGGAGAGAACTGATGTTCGAAAATCTCAAGGCGCAGCCCGCCGACAAGATCCTCATGCTGATGCAGATGTATCGTGACGACCCGCGCGATGACAAAATTGATCTGGGCGTGGGCGTCTACAAGAATGCCGATGGTGTCACCCCCGTCATGCGTGCGGTCAAAGCAGCCGAACAGCGTATCTGGGAACAGCAGGAAACCAAGGCCTATACCGGGCTTGCGGGCGACCCGGCGTTTTCGGATGCAATGATCGGACTGGTTTTGGGCGGCGCGGTGCCGCGTGCCAACGTGGCGGCGGTGGCGACACCAGGCGGAACCGGGGCCTGCCGTCAGGCGTTCGAGATGGTCCGCATGGCCAACCCTTCGGCACGCGTGTTCGTGTCGAACCCCACTTGGCCGAACCACCTGTCGATCCTGAACTATCTGGGCATCGAAACGGTCCAGTACCGCTATTTCGACAACGATACCCGGGGCGTCGATTTCGACGGCATGATGGACGACCTGAAAACCGCCAGTGCGGGTGATGTGGTTCTGCTGCACGGTTGCTGCCACAACCCGACCGGCGCCAACCTGAACCTTGTGCAGTGGCAAGAGGTGGTGAACCTCATCAACGAGCGTGGCCTCATCGCCATGATCGACATCGCCTATCAGGGATTTGGCGACGGTTTGGAGGAAGACGGCAAGGCAACGCGTCTTGTGGCATCTTCGGTCAAGGAATGCCTGATCGCGGCGTCGTGCTCCAAGAATTTCGGCGTCTATCGCGAGCGTACCGGCCTGTTGATGGCGATCAGCGCCGATGCCGGTCAGACCGCGCTCAATCAGGGCACGTTGGCCTTCCTGAACCGCCAGAACTATTCCTTCCCGCCGGATCATGGCGCGCGGGTGGTATCCACAATCCTGCAGGACGACGCATTGCGCGCCGACTGGGCGGCCGAACTGGAAGAGGTGCGCCTGTCGATGCTGGACCTGCGTCGGCAACTGGCTGATGAATTGCAACGCCTGACCGGCTCTGACCGCTTCGGTTTCATCGCCCAGCACCGTGGCATGTTCTCGCGCCTTGGCGCCGCGCCCGAACTGGTCGAGAAGATGCGGGTCGAGCATGGCATCTACATGGTCGGTGACAGCCGTCTGAACATTGCCGGGCTGAACGCGACGACCGTGCCAATTCTGGCA
>NZ_JBXWSF010000055.1:0-27424 GCF_059613285.1 Ruegeria sp. BHSB058
CTGGCCAATCAACCAGATCGTGCTGAAAGTGGGGCCTGCACTGGCCGCAGGCTGCACCATGGTGCTGAAACCCTCCGAACTGACACCGCTGTCGGCGATTCTCTATGCCGAGGTGCTGCACGACGCCGGCGTGCCCGCGGGCGTCTTCAACCTGGTCCACGGCGAAGGCCCGGTGGTGGGCGCCGCGCTGTCACGCCACCCGGATATCGCCATGATGTCCTTCACCGGCTCCACCCGTGGCGGTGTCGCGGTGACACGGGATGCGGCGGAAACCGTCAAGAAGGTGGCGTTGGAGCTGGGCGGAAAATCCCCCAATCTGGTGTTTGCCGACTGCGATCTGGAAACCGCCATAGCCGAAGGGGTGGAGGCCTGTTTCATCAACACAGGCCAAAGTTGCGACGCCGCCACCCGGATGCTGGTGGAGCGCAGCGTCTATGGTCGCGCGGTGGAGTTGGCGCAGGCCAAGGCGGCAACGATGTCCGTGGGCACCCCGACGGAGCCGGGCGATCACATGGGTCCACTGTCCAGCGCGCAGCAATACGCCCGCGTGCAGGAGATGATCGAGGCAGGCGTCGCCGAAGGCGCGCGGTTAGTGGCCGGCGGCCCCGGCAAGCCGGAAGGCTTCGAGACCGGTTACTACGCCCAACCCACGGTTTTGGCTGACGTGAACAACACAATGCGCATTGCGCAGGAAGAGATTTTTGGTCCGGTGCTGGTGATGATCCCCTTCGACAGCGAGGAAGAAGCCATCGCCATCGCCAATGACACACCCTACGGCCTGTCGGCCTATGTGCAGACCGGTGACAGCGCCCGCGCAGGCCGCGTTGCCCGTGCCCTGCAGTCCGGCATGGTGAACGTGAACGGCGCTTTCCTTGGCGCAGGCTCCCCCTTCGGCGGGGTCAAAATGTCGGGGATCGGGCGCGAGGGCGGCCGCGAAGGCATCCTCGAATTCCTCGAAACCAAGGTGATCGCCGCTCCTTGACTGGGGCCGCAAGAACGGACCAGCGCCATGAAGAACCTCCGCCGCATCTACGACGCCCACGCCTACGACACCGAAGTCCCGGTCGACAGCTACTGGGAGGCCACGCTGCCCGCCGCCCCTGCCTGTCCCGCGCTGGACGGCGACCGGCGCGTGGGTGTCGCGATAATTGGTGCCGGCTACACAGGCCTCAGCGCGGCACTGCATCTGGCCCGCGACCATAGCGACGCGCCGCTGGTGATCGACGCAGCCCAGCCCGGCTGGGGCGCCTCGGGGCGCAATGCCGGCTTCTGCGGCTTCGGCGGTGCCATGCTGTGCAACAGCGCCATCATCCGCCGCTTCGGCGAGGGCGGCCTGCGCGCCTTTTACAGCGCCCAGAAGGAGGCGGTTGCGCTGGTCCGCGATCTCACCTCGTCCAGCGGCATTGAGGCGGAGGCGCAGGAGGACGGTGAATACTGCCTGGCCCACAGCCCCCGCGCGGCGCGCGCCCTGCCGGAAATGGCCGCGGGCCTCAGCCGCTATGCCGGGGTGGACTGCCCGGTTCTGTCTGCCGAAGAGATGCGCCAGGAAGGCCTTCACGGCGATGGGTTCTACGGCGGGTTTTTGCTGCCCCATGGTTTCGGCCTGAATCCGGGTAAATACGTGGGCGGACTAGCCCGCCTGGCGAAGCAGGCCGGCACCGTGATCCACGGTGACACCCCGGCGCTCTCGGTACGGGAGGAGCCCGACGGCACTTACATTATTGAAACGCCATCAGGCCGGGTCCAGGCCGACAAGCTGATCATCGCCAGCAACGGCTACAGCAGCGACAACCTGCCGGACTGGCTGCGCGGGCGCTACCTGCCGGTGGTTTCGCACATCATGGTGACGCGCCCCCTCACCGAAGCCGAGAAACAGGCACAGGGCTGGACCACCCGGCGTATCGCCTATGACACTCGCAACCTGCTGCACTACTTCCGCCTGCTGCCGGACAACCGGGTGCTATTCGGGATGCGCGGCACCAGCAACATCACCCCCGGCTCCACGCTGCAGATGAAGCGCCAGATTCGCCGGGATTTTGAGGCGATGTTCCCGGCCCTGGCCACAGCGGAAACCGAATACCACTGGAGCGGCCTGGTTTGCCTGACCCGCGGCCTGACACCTTATGTCGGTCAGATCGGAGACTGGCAGCGCGCCTGGACCGGTTTCGGCTATCACGGCGGTGGCGTGGCCATGGCGACCTATACCGGTCGGCTGCTTGCGGGGTTTGCGGCCGGCAAACCCTGCAGTTCCCCCTTGCCGCAGCTAATGCAGGCAGAACCTGCAACCTTCCCCCTCCCGGGGTTCCGCCGCCTTATCCTGCCCCTAGCGTACACCTGCTACGGCGTCATGGATCTTCATTAGGGATTCTCATTTCCGTCGACCGACAATGCTCCCCATCCCTTGATGGGAATGATCCAAGTGAGACCTGCTCTCAATTCATTTTTCGCTTCAAAAATTGTTAAGCCTGTCGAACACTGGCTTCAGGAGCAATGGTGCGGATAGCTGCATGAGTTCTTGCCTGCACAGAGCATCGCAACCAGTGCTAACTACGAATGTCCACTCCGGCAGTCGTCCACCATTGCATTTGCAACTAGAGTGAACGACCGCCGCCCTCCCTTTCAACGGATCGCCGTAGGCAATATGGGCAGTTTGCTGCCTTTGAAGCAGCTCGCAGCGAATTTTCACTTTGTCCTGTGTGGATGGCTCCTGCAAAGCGAGACATTTTTGAGGTGATTTGCATTTTGTCAGAAGCGGTCTTGTCTTCGGCCTTTGGACGCGGTGCACGTGACCGCTGGCCCTGATGGTTTACGCGATCCAAGTCCCCATCCTCGCAAACGGACATGGATTGTCCTGGACAAAGCCCGGGGTATCTTGGGATTGCGGCTGACTCATTTGCCATCACTTCATTGGTCTTGCTGTCTCAGTTTCTGTTCCTTTCGATGTCAGACTGTCCTGATCCTGTAGGGTTCGTTGCGCGTGAGCACCGCCCAGATTATCCGCGCCGTTTTGTTTGCCATCGCCACAGCTGCAAGCTTGGCAGGTTTTCGTTCCAGAAGGTCTGCGAACCAGGGATCAAATCGCTCCGGCGCGCTCTTGATCTGTTTCATACGGGAAGTCATGCCAACGACCATCAGGTGGCGAATGTAGCGGTCGCCCATCTTTGATATGCGGCCCAACCGCTCTTTGGCTCCGGTCGAACGGTTGATCGGCGTCGGGCCCAACCATGCCGAGAAGTCCCTGCCACACCTGAACTGTGCCGCGCTGCCAACCGTCGCGACAATGGCCGACGCTGTGATTGGCCCAATACCGGGGATCGTCTGAAGAAAAGCGATCCGCGGCTCCGACTTCGCCTCTAGTGTCAGCTTGCGACCGTACCAGAGCACCCGCCCATGCAGGGCCAAGAGTTGTTCACCGAGACGATGATGGTGTCCAGCGCAACTGGCGGAAGATCCAGGGCTTGCCCTTGGACTGTGCATTTCGCGAACCGGACGGCGTGACCAACGCCCTGGGCAAAGACGATGCCGAACTCCGCCAGCAGCCCACGGAGCATGTTGATCGTCTGGGTCCTTTGATGGCACCGTGGGTCATCAAGGGGGCGATGGATGGCGAGGCCTTCACAGCCTACGTCGAGATGGTGCTGGTCTCGGAACTGGAACCCGGAACCGTCGTGATCCTGGACAACCTCGCGACGCACAAGAATGCCGCTGCGGCCAAAGCCATGCGCAAAGCCGGATGTTGGTTCCTGTTTCTGCCGCCCTATAGCCCCGATCTCAACCCGATCGAGATGGCATTCTCGAAACTCAAAGCGCACCTGCGCAGGATCGGCACACGGTTCTTCACGGACATGTTCCACGCTCCCACGGAAATCTGTGAACTCTTCTCACCAGAAGAGTGCTGGAATTACTTCAAGGCTGCCGGGTATGTCTCAGGTTAAAGGTCGGGTGCTTTAGGATGGACCGTCGAGACGTGGACAAAGCCAACAATCGTCTCAATTGGCCAAATGACTGGTTTTGGCCCAAGCAGTTAGGTCGGATCCGTGGATATTTCGATATGCCGTCATTCGTTGCTTTGTAATAAGAGCAGTTTTCGCGATAATGACAGCTGGCCAACAATCACCAAGTAATCCGTATTGGCGACATCGCCCAGACCATTATGGCCTCTACATCTGTTCTGTTGCGAAACCGGTGCGCGATCATTGAGGGATAGGAAAAACTGTCGCCTTCGCGCAAGACGATAATTTCATCGCCAAGGCGCAGTTCGACTTCACCGCTCAGGACAATTGCATGTTGTTCCCCTTCAAAGGAATAGCCTTCCAGTGGTTCAGGGGGGGTGCCAGCACCAGGACGAAATCGGGACAGTATCAGGTAGCATTGGCCGGATAGCGTGCTCGAAAGTAGCTCATCCTCGAACCCCAACTCGTCTGTCGAGCGCGTATACATGGCCGACAGGGCCCGGCGATTCTCGCCTCGGACAACATGTTTGCGCTCTAACGGGCCATTGCCGGTTTGCTTGGGAAAGAACCAATTGGGATCGACCGAAAGCGCAGTACTGATTTCCTGCAATAGCTCGGCCGATACTTTGGCCGACCCCAACTCAATACGGCTGAGGTAGGCCTTGGAACAGGACACCACCTCTGAGAGATCTTTTAACGTAAGCCCTCGAGCCTTGCGCACTTCGCGAATTTCACTGCCAAGCCGTTGGGCTTCGGTCTGAGATAGATCGTTATTCATGCATTCGGGATAAATGATTAATGTTGACTTTTCGAGTGAAAATCAACCTAGTTGAAAAAGTGGGGAATAATCAACTGATTTTCGACCGACTGGGAGGATGCTATGCGCTTTGATTTGATTGCCAATTTTAGCCCTGGCGAGACGATTCCCTGGGCGCGCACGCTGGATATGATCCTCGAACAGTGTTCACTGGCCGAGCAGGCGGGTTTCACAACCGCATGGTTCACCGAGCATCACTTTGCCCATAACGGATATATGAATGCGCCGCCCAACCCGATCCAGATGGGCACCCATGTGGCCGCGCATTGCAAGAAACTGCGGGTGGGCACGGCGCCAATCATCCTGCCGGACTGGCATCCTTTGCGCGTGGCCGAAGATGCCGCGATGCTTGATAACATGACGCAGGGGCGTTTCGATTTCGGCGTTGCCAAGGGTATCAACGAACGCTCGACCATCCAGTTCAACAAGGATGCGGACCGGCGCGAAAATTCCAAGGTCATGCGGCTCTATCAGGAAAGCCTTGAGATTATCCTGAAGGCCTGGACCAACGAGGCGTTCACCCATCACGGCGAGTTCTATCAATTCCCGGTTCCCGGCTGGAAAGAGACCAACCGGTTCTTTGACCCTCTGGACCCGCGTTATCACGGCGAGGATGGTGAATACAAAGCGATGTATGTGCATCCACGCCCCTATTCCAACCCTCATCCGCCGGTCTGGCTGATGTCAAATGCCCCGCCCACGTTCAAACTGGCTGGTGAGCGCGGTTGGGGTGTGATCTCTATGGCGGCGGGCGCCAAGGCGACACTGGCCTGTTGGGAGCCTTACCGCGACGCCCTGTCGCAACGCGAAGCGCGCGAGGTGAAGCTTGGCGAATGTGTCGGTGTCTGCACGGCTTTTTATGTGGGTGAAAGCATGGAAGAGGCTGTGAATACCATTCGTGGCCCGATCAATGCCTATTACGAGTTCCTCGGCGGGTCGCGTCCCAAGGGTGAATGGACCAAAGCCGGTTATCTGGATGTCGGCGAAGAGATGACCCCCGAAGATGAGGACATGGACTGGTTCGATTTCCTCAACAAACGCGGGATCATCGTGGTGGGCGATGCCGAATATGTCGCGGACCGGTTTGCAGAGCGGCAGGAAACCATCGGCCTCGATCACCTTATGCTGATGCAGCAATACACCGGTGTGCCCTACGAGAAAATTCTGGCCAGCTGGCATCGCCTGTTCGAGCGCGTCGTTCCCAAATTCGGCACGCAGTCTATCGCGCAGAAAAGGATGTTGGAACATGCTTGAGATTTGGGGGCGACCCTATTCGTCGAACGTCATCCCGGTCATCTGGACAGCGAATGAGTTTGGGCTGGACTACACCCTGCAACTTGCCGGGGGCAGCTTTGGTAAACTCGATACTGAACTTTACGCACAGATCAATCCCAACCGGATGATTCCGGCGATCCGCGACGGTGATTTTGCGCTATGGGAAAGCCTGGCCATCGTGCGGTATCTCTGTGACCGGTACGGTGCGGGAACGCTAAGCCCTTCCGACATTCAGACCCGTGCAATTGCGGATCAATGGATGGAGTGGTCGGCCAGCCGCGCCTTTGGGCCAGTGATCTACCTGTTCTTCGCAACCGTGCGCACGCAACCCGATCAGCGCGACCCGAAGAAAATAGCCAAACTGCGCGACGAAGCGCATGAGGCGCTGACCATTCTTGATCAGCACCTTGCGGACAAAGCCTATGTCTGCGGCGACAGCTTTACCATGGCGGATATTCCGTTGGGCTGCGTGGCCTATCGTTACTTCAACGTCGAGGTCGACCGCCCGCCCTTGCCCAATGTCGAGGCCTGGTATCAGCGGCTGGCGGAACGTCCCGCCTATCGGGATCACGTCATGCGCCCTTTCGGGACAAACCCTGATGAATGGGCTGCGCTGGAAAAAGCTTGCGCCAGCGAAGGGGTGCTATAGTGGACGTCCGGGACTATCGCCGCGCACTTGGTGCCTTTCCGACGGGGGTGACCATCGTAGCCACCTATGACGCAGACGGGGAACCGTGGGGCCTGACCGCCAATTCATTTACGTCGGTCTCACTGCAGCTGCCGGTGATCTCGGTCTGTGTCGCGAAATCTGGCCGGGTCTTTCCGACGCTGTCGCAATCGGATCATTTCGCGGTCAACATCCTGTCGGCCGAGCAGAAAGACCTTGCGATGCACTTCGCCAGTGATGTCGAAAACCGGTTTACCGACACCGAATGGACTGCTGGAACCGCCACGCCCTTGATCCCCGGTGCCTCGGCGCAATTGGAGTGCACGGTTCACAGCAGGGTCGATGCAGACGATCATGAGATCCTTCTGGGCCGCGTCGTCAACTACGCCCACGCGCCCGTTCCGCCACTTGTCTTTTGCCGCGGCGCGTTCTTCTCCGCGCCGCAACCCGAGGTTTCTTCATGAGCGATCACCTGACATATCACACCCGCTTCAGCCCCGATGAGTTCGACGCGCAATACAATCTGCGGGCCGGGCGACCGGACTATGAAGCCACTGTCATTCCCGCCTGGAACCGCGATAGCGAGGCCGCGCGCGCCGCATCTGATTGCAGCCTCGATATCCGGTATGGGGAAGGCGAAAAACAAAAACTGGATGTCTTCCGCTGTCCGGACGCGACTGCGCCGACGTTGGTGTATGTGCATGGCGGTTATTGGCAGCGCGGCGACAAATCGATCTACAGCTTCATTGCGCCGCCCTTTGTTACGGCGGGGTTCAATGTTGTTGTCGTCGGCTACGATCTTTGCCCATCGGTGACCATCACCCGTATTTCCGAAGAAATCCGCGAAGCGATGGCATATATTTGGCGCAATGCGGGCGATCTTGGCATCAATCCAGACCGGATCACCGTGATGGGCCACTCGGCTGGTGGCCATATCACTCAGATGATGCTGGGGACCAACTGGCCGGCTTTCGGCGACGATCTTCCTGCGGACCTGATCAAATCCGGCATCCCGGTGTCACCGCTCAGTTACCTCGAACCGGTGCGCCTGACTGAGGCGCTCAATTCCGGTATCCGGATGACCCCGGAAGAAGCCGAGGCCGAAAGCCCGATGACCAACCATCCCCCGGTTACAAATGCGCCGCAATTGGTCGTTGTCGGCGGCGCGGAGACGGACGAATTCCACCGTCAAGCGCGCATGTATGTCGAAAAATACGAAACCCCAAACCGTCAGATGAGCCTCTATTTCGTGCCGGACGTCGATCACTTTGATGAACTGAATGTGCTGGTCGACCCGGCAAGCCCCTTCTTCAAACACACTTGCGATATGCTTCAAGGAAAAGGACCGCAATCATGACCGCTGTGACCCGAGCCCTCGTCGACTCTGTCGGCAACGCGTTCAATGCCAACGACATCGACGCTGTGATGAAGCACTTCGCTGAGGATGCAACATTTGATCATGCCGTGGGCCCCGAGGAACACGGCGTGCGCCTTGAGGGCGCCCAGACCATTCGCAGCGCCTTTGCCGCCTTGTTTGACAAGGTCGAGAACGTGCATTGGGAAACGCTCGACTGCACCATTTCCGGAAACAAGGCCTATTGCGAATATCGCCGTACAGCCATGCACAAAGATGGCGCGAAAGAAGAGTTTCTAAGCGTCGATATTTTGACCTACCGAGACGGGCTGATTGTTCATAAAGACACATATTACAAGCAACGAACAAGCTGATCCGACAGCCATTGACACAGCCAGGCACGCAGCAGTTTTGTTGGATGGAACCCAAATCGCTTTGACAAACCGCTGCGCTGTCAATCAAACTTCGTTCCGCGCAATCCGGTTTCGCGCAAACAAGATACGAAAGCCCGCTAAGGGCTTTGCTTGAACGATTTGCGGCGTCTCCACCACCTCGGGGTCGAAGCCGAACTGGCTGGTATACTGCGACTCGTCGGTGGTGTTCGGGATGCCGTACCAGACGTCGAAGCCCTGATCGGTCGGAAAGCGTCCCGGCTGATCGCCGAGATGCCATTTGCCGCACATGCCCGTCCGATAGCCTGCCTGCGAGAACAGCTCCGCAATCGTTACTTCCCATCCAACCATGCCATAGGGCAGCCCCCAGACCACCTTGGTCGTGCCTGATCTGATCGGATGTCGTCCGGTCATGAAGGCTGAGCGGGACGGCGTGCATTGGGGCTCGACATTATAGTTGAGAAGCTTCAATCCTTCTTCGGCCAGCCCGTCGAGCCGAGGTGTTTGGGCGCCGCGCAGGATACCGCCGCCATAGGTCCCGATCTCACCCCAACCGAGGTTGTCGGTCATCATGACAACGACGTTGGGCCTCTGTGTCTCTTGAGCACCTAACGCCGTTGCCGTAAGCACTGCTGCAGCCGCAACGCCCAACACCCGCAATGAAAGTAAGTGCATTGTCTGCTCCCCGGTCTCGTTTTGCCCGTCGAATGGCAAGTCCTGCATGCGTGATCGACGGCGGCTTTTCGTACAGAAAGCAAATTTTTAGGACGATCGTACTATTTGATTGCTATGGTTGTAAAAGCTCGTGGACAGCCGAGGCAGAGGACTGAACTGTGAAGTTGGAGAACCGGATCGCTACTTTCGTTCCCGATAGGACGACGAAACTCCTTCAGGATCTGGTCGCCCAGCGCCCTATCGCGCTTGCTGATCCATCGGAGGCGAAGGGGATCAGGACACAGCGCCGGATACTCGACGGCGCCTTCAAGCTGTTCATCAGCGTGCCGCTGGAGAAATTCACGATGCGCAACCTTGCCTCAGAGGTCGGCATAAAGCTGGGCAACCTGACGTATTACTACCCTTCCAAGTCCGATCTCGTTGAGTCCATGGTGCGCGACCGGATGGCGGACTACGCGCAAGAGATTCTCTCGCTCCTGCAGATTTCCGAGGGCTCCCCGCAGGACGCGCTCGAAAGGACCATCGTCATGCTGGTGCAGGACTTGCGACGGCCGGATATCGCATTCTTTCCGCAGCTCTGGGCGATGTCCCTGCACGATCCAGACATCGCGATCTGGACCGACAAACTCCATGAGATGGAGCGCCAGTTGATAGAGGGCCTGATCGGCGCCACGCGGCGCGATTGGGATCCCGATGCCTGCTCGGCTCTGGCCCTTCACATCACGGCATCGATCGAAGGCCTGACCCTGTTCATTGGTCAAGACCGAAGGAGTGCCGGTATCTACAGGGCACCAGAGGAGGAGATCATCAGACTTCTGCGCGACAGCTTGCTTGTAGAGTGACATCGATCGCAGATGTCGCCGCCGATCATGCGACTTGCCGGATCCGAAGGCCGGTCAAAGGATCGACCAAGGCCCCAGCGGTGTCCAGGACGAATGGCATTGATGGCGTATCGAAGGCAGTTGAGGTCAAGATGATCCAGGTCCGCTTCGTCCGCAATCTGTGATTTGGTCCCCTTCGATTTGCCGCGCCTTGCATGAACGGCGCCTTTTTGCATCGCGGCGCGCACACCTGTTCACGCAGTCGCAGCAAAATTCGTGCCGCGTGCGCACGCGGCGAAAAAAAATTCACGGGTTGGACTCAAAGCCACCAACCGCCAAATTGCATCACCAGGCCACACCCCGCAAAGAAAAACCCCGCCGGAACCGGCGGGGTTTTCTGTCTGTTTCACCTGACAGGGATCAGTGCGCGTGGCCCTTGTCCCAGTCTTCCTGCTTGGGCAGGATCTCGAACGTGTGTTCCGGCGGCGGCGAGGGCAGGGTCCACTCCAGCGTATCGGCGTACTCGTTCCAATAGTTGTTCTGGGTCACCCGTGCGCCGCGCTTGAGCGCATAGAACACGATGCCGAAGAACAGCAGGAACGAGGCAAACGAGATGAACGCGCCCCAGGACGAGACCAGGTTCCACTTCGCGAACGCTTCGGGATAGTCGATATAGCGGCGCGGCATGCCCTGACGGCCCAGGAAGTGCTGCGGGAAGAAGGTCAGGTTGGCGCCGATGAAGAACAGCCAGAAATGAATCTTCGCCCAGAACTCGGAATACTGCCGCCCGGTCATCTTGCCGAAGTAGAAGTAGACCCCGGCAAAGATCGCGAACACCGCACCCAGGCTCATCACATAGTGGAAATGCGCCACCACGTAATAGGTGTCATGATAGGCCCGGTCCACGCCCGCCTGGCTCAGCACCACGCCGGTCACGCCGCCTACGGTGAACAGGAACAGGAACCCCATCGCGAACATCATCGGGGCCTTGAACTCGATCGAACCGCCCCACATGGTCGCGATCCACGAGAACACCTTGACGCCAGTGGGCACCGCGATGACCATCGTGGCCAGCATGAAATAGGCCTGCTGACGCAGCGACATGCCGACGGTGTACATGTGGTGCGCCCACACGACAAAGCCCAGAACACCAATCGCGATGATCGCCCAGACCATCGGCAGATAGCCAAAGATCGGCTTGCGCGAGAAGGTGGCGATGACATGGCTGATGATGCCGAACCCGGGCAGGATCACGATATACACTTCCGGGTGGCCAAAGAACCACAGGATGTGCTGATACAGGATCGGATCGCCGCCACCGGCCGGATCAAAGAAGGTAAAGCCGAAATTGCGGTCCATCAGCAGCATGGTGATCGCGCCCGCCAGCACCGGCAGGCTCAGCAGGATCAGCCACGAGGTGACAAAGATCGACCAGGAAAACAGCGGCACCTTGAACAGGGTCATGCCCGGCGCACGCATGTTCAGGAAGGTGGTGATCATGTTGATCGCGCCGAGGATCGAGGAGGCGCCCGATACGTGCACGGCAAAGATCGCCAGATCCATCGACATGCCGCCCTCGGTCGTCGACAGCGGCGGGTACAGAACCCAGCCCACACCAGACCCAAGCTGGTCATTGCCACCCGGAGACAGCAGCGACGCAACACCCAGCGAGGTGCCCGCAACGTAAAGCCAGAGGCTCAGGTTGTTCATCCGCGGGAACGCCATATCCGGCGCGCCGATCTGCAACGGCATGAAATAGTTGCCGAAACCACCAAAAAGCGCCGGGATGACCACAAAGAACATCATCAGCACGCCGTGATAGGTGATCATCACGTTCCAGACATGCCCGTTGGGGGTGCAGGGGTCGGCCATGAAGCCTTCCAGGCACATGTACTGAACGCCCGGATGCATCAGCTCAAGCCGCATGTAGACGGTCATCATGACCGAGATCAGACCGGCGATCGCCGAGAATATCAGGTACAGAATCCCGATATCCTTGTGGTTGGTCGACATGAACCACCGGGTAAAGAACCCGCGCTGGTCTTCATGGTCATGACCGTGAATGGCTGCGTCTGCCATTTAGGTGCCTCCTGTTGCAACTTAACCGCGCAGCCGAAACGCTCCGGCGCGCGGGGATTCCTGCCGGTTTTAGAATGCGAAGGCCCTGCCTTCAATGGCGGAGTTTGATCTGGATCAAGATAAATGGCCGCACCCCCCTTGAAGAGAGGAGGAGAGAGAATGGCAAGCCAAGCTTGATTTCACGTTGCGGTGCCGTCGCTGCCTTCCGTCGCTTCCCATTCTTCGATTGCCGTCAGCTCCGTGTAGGCGAATAAATATAGCGATGCTGCGAAAGGGCCGCTATTCTCGAAATAGGAGAAATGAATGTCGCGCCGACTTGCCGCAATTCTAAGCATCGACGTAGTTGCATATTCGCGCCTTATGGAACGCGACGAAAGCCGAACGCTTCGCGCGCTGAAGTCCCACCGTGCAGAATTGATTGAACCTTGCGCCCAGCTCTACGGCGGCAAAACGATCAAATTGATGGGCGACGGCGCGTTGATGGAGTTCGCCAGCGCCGTTGATGCCGTCCGCTTCGCCGTGGCGGTTCAGCTTGGGATGCATGAACGGAATGCGGGGGCCGGTAGCGACCAAAGTATCGTGTTTCGGATAGGCGTGAATGTCGGTGACGTTATTGCCGAAAAGGGCGATTTGCACGGTGACGGGGTCAACCTGGCTGCACGGTTGGAGGGATTGGCGGATCCGGGCGGTGTCTGCATCCACCGCAGCGTTCACGATCAGATCAGTGGAAAGCTTGACTTGAATTTTGAGGATCTGGGCGAAATTCAGGTCAAAAACATAGAAAGGCCGGTTCGCGCATTCAAAGTTGTCCTTGATGCCAAAGCCAATGCGCTGGGTGTTTCTCAAAAGAAAGCGCCTTCCTCAAACGGCGGTCACATGCGACGGAGAATGCTTATTTCCGCAGCGTGCGCGTTTCTGATCCTCGTTGTTGTTGCATTGTTGCAGCTGTGGAGACAAGAAAACGGAGTTGTTGCCACAAATGTATTGGCTCATCCGTTGCCGCCTGAACCTTCCATAGTGATAATACCTTTTGAAAACAGGTCGGATGACGTTGACATTGGTTATCTCGCCGAAGGGTTCGGCACGGCGTTAACAACGCAGCTTTCTAAGTTTCCTCAACTTTTCGTAATTGCAGGGTCAACGGCGATCACCTTCGCAGAAGATCCGGGCAGGCCAAGGGATATTGGTCGCGAACTGGGGGTTCGATATGTGTTGGTCGGCAGCATTCATAGCCGAGACGACATTCTTTCGGTCAATGCGACCCTCATTGAAGCCGAGAACGAACACGCGATCTGGTCGGAGCAATATGAGTTCAAGGTCGAGGATGTGTTCTCTGCTCAGGCTGCGCTTGTTCAGGAAATCACCACGACACTGAAGGGGGTCATCGAAGCAAAAGAGATTGCAGCCCTGAGGGAAACTCCAACTGACAATCTGGAGGCATATGACCTTTATCTGAGAGCGGTAGCAAAGAGCAATTCTCTGAACACTGCGGGCCGACAAGAGGCGATTGATCTACTGAAGAAAGCCATCGCTCAGGACCCGGATTTTCTGTCCGCGCATATTGAGTTGGGCGCTCGCTATCTCGGCCTCTGGCGTTTCAATGGAACAGACACCCCCGAAGAGACGCTGAATCTGGCCCGACATCATGTTGCCCGTGCTCTGGAGCTTGATCAGACGGACTACCGGGTCCAACACCGGTTGGGCCAAATTCACCTGTTTGCCGATCACGATCACGAACTGGCGTACAGCGCTTATCAACGTGCGCTGACTAGCAATCCCAACGATCCCGAAGTCCTTTACGATATGGGTTTCTTGCGCTCGTTGATGGGAGAGGCCGCAGAAGCCATCGAATGGAACAACAAAGCCAAAAGGGTCAACCCACGCTATCCCGGTTGGTATAACTTCAACGCGGCGCTTTCGAATTTCTTCGTGAAGAACTACGATCAGGCTCTCCTTCTGGCAAAGACAGGAATTGCCACTTATCCAAAGGCTCTGCCGCCTCGCCGAATCCTTGTCGCGACATTGGCCGAAATGGGTCGGCTGGAAGAAGCTCAGGCAGAGGCTGAGAATCTACTTGCTATCAACCCGAATTTCAGGATTTCCACCCACCGCAATACGCCGTTTCAGCACAAGGAAGATCAAGACCGATATTTTGACGCGATGCGCGCCGGTGGACTTCCCGACTGACCGATGTGATTGCAATCCATCCGCAATCCACCAGTACAAAACGAACAACCCCCCTCGAAAACCGGTACAATTCGTACAGTTTGCTGTACAAACCTGCGGCTTGACCCGGCGGGGTGGGTGGACCACAACTCTGGCAACAGCCCCACACAGAACGGATGGCCCACATGGATTATGATCCCGACAACATCTTCGCCAAGATCCTGCGCGGTGAAATTCCCTCGTCAAAGGTTTACGAAGATGACGACACGCTGGCCTTCATGGACATCATGCCGCGCGCCGACGGGCATCTGCTGGTGATACCGAAAACCCCTTGCCGCAATGTTCTGGACGCCTCGCCCGCGCAGTTGTCCGCCGTCATGCAGACGGTTCAAAAGATGGGTCACGCCGTCATGAAAGCCTTTGATGCTCAAGGGGTTACGGTTCAGCAGTTCAACGAGGCCGCGGGTGGGCAAGAGGTGTTTCACCTGCATTTCCATGTCCTCCCGCGTCACGAGGGCGACCGTTTGCGGCCACCGGGAAACATGGGGGACATGGCCGAGATTGCCGGTCACGCGGAAAAAATCCGGGCGGCGATTGGTTAATTTTTGCCGCCCCTCTTGAAGCTCCAGTTACTGGAGCAATTAGGTGGAACTGCGACACATCACAAAAGGGGCGCCGCCGCATGCCGCACGATCACTCGCACAAACACCACCACATAGACCCCCAAACCGGCGACACCCGAGTCGCCTGGGCCATCGCCGTCAACATGATCCTGACCCTGGCCCAGGTCATCGGGGGCATTCTGTCGGGATCGCTGGCGTTGATCGCCGACGCGCTGCACAATTTCTCGGACGCCATCGCGTTGATCATTGCCTTCTTCGCCCGCAAGATCGCTCGCCGACCAGCGGACGCGCGGATGAGTTTCGGCTATGGTCGCGCCGAGGTGATCGCCGCGCTGGTCAACTATACGACGCTTGTCGTTCTGTCATTTTACCTTATTTATGAAGGTATTATGCGGTTCTTTGAGCCTGAACCGATCAACGGTTGGATGGTGGTCTGGATTGCAGTTTTTGCATTGGTGGTTGATCTGATCACTGCGGCTTTGACCTATACCATGTCCAGGCAAAGCATGAACATCCGCGCGGCATTCATTCACAACGTGGCCGATGCCCTGGGGTCTGTGGCGGTCATCGTGGCCGGCATCGCGGTTATCGTGTTCGGCTGGACATGGGTCGACCCCGCCGTGACGCTCCTGATCGCCATCTACATCTTGTGGCACGTAAAGGCCGAAATCGGAGACACCATCCGCGTTCTGATGCTGGGAACACCCCACGATCTGAACCCGGAACAGGTGGCCGAGGCCATCGAAGCCACAGACGGAGTGCAGAGCGTACACCACATCCACCTGTGGAGCATGCAGGAGAACGAAGCAGCGCTAACAGCTCATGTGGTCGTGGAGCAGGGTCATTGGGGGCGGGCCGACAATATCAAAAGCCAAATTAAAGTGACTCTTCATGACCGGTTCAGCATCGAGCATGCGACGCTTGAAACTGAATGCGCCCATCACGCCTGCATTGAACCCAATCGGTTCGGACACGGCTAAGTTTTGAGTCGAAAATTAATTGCCGCTCCGATTTGGGTCGGAGCGGCGGACTCGTACTAATCACACTGAACGGTCAACTCGGACGGTCATCCAGGTATCCCGGTTTAACATCCCACTCACTCTTCGAATGGTGATTCCACTCTAAGGTATTTTGAGAACGTCCGCACCGGGATTCTGAAAAAATGGATTAAAACCCGCGTTAGATGACAATATCAAAGGAAAATTTTCTCCAGGTCGCGAAACATAGCCGTCAAATTTTGCAGATTGTTTTCCAGACCGGAGTTTTCGGTGCGAATTGGGCAATACCTCAACCTGAGTCGAACCAGTGCCGAACGTTGTCGTCAATTGGCTTTTACAGACCGGCGTCCGCTTTGAATACGTGGATCGGACGCTCGCCAAAAACGTCATCGAACGTCCTTATCAGCGCGTTGTCCACGTCTGCCATCGTGACCGGCAGGCCCAAATCCACCAACGACGTCACTCCATATTCGCTAATGCCGCAAGGGACGATTCCCGAGAAATGCTCCAAGTCCGGCTCCACATTGATCGATATGCCATGAAAGCTGACCCATTTTCGCAACCGGATCCCGATGGCCGCGATCTTGTCTTCAGCGTTTTGGCCAGTAGCGGTCAATGGCTTGTCACTCCGGCGAACCCAGACACCGACCCGTCCGTCGCGAATCTCGCCGGTTACATTGAACTCGGCCAGTGCCGAGATGACCCAGTTTTCAAGCTGCTTCACGAACTGTCGCACGTCATGACCGCGTTTGCCGACATCCAGCATGACATAGACGACTCTCTGGCCAGGTCCGTGATAAGTGTACTGGCCGCCCCGTTTGCTTTCATAGACCGGAAAACGGTTCGGGTCGGTAAGATCCTCGCGCCTTGCCGAGGTGCCCGCCGTGTAGAGAGGCGGGTGTTGCAACAGCCAGATGCATTCATTTGCTTCGCCCATCGCAATGGCCGACGAGCGTTGCTCCATGAACTCGACCGCCTCTCGGTAGTCGGTCAAACCGTCTGAGATCTTCCATTCCATGGCCGATCAATACCCCGATGTGGCCGCGGGTAAAAGGGGCAGTGATCAGGCCGCTTCGGTCAGGCAGCGCTGTATGATCCGACCATAGTTTTCTACACCTTGCGCGCCTGTCACCAGGTATTTTCCTCCGAACACCATTGCGGGCACGCCTGAAATACCCCTGCTGGACCAGAAACGCTGCTTTTCGCGAACCCGGGCCTTGTGTCCGCCTGATTCCAAAGCATCTTGGGCGGCTTGACTGTTCAAACCAGCAGCTTGTGCAGTAGCGATCAGGATGGTCAGTTCGGATACGTCCTTTTGGTCGGTGAAATATGCATTGAACAACGCCATTTTCAAAGCATGCTGCTGACCATCGCCTTCTGCCCAATCCAGCAACTGGTGCGCCTTGAAGGTATTCACGATCCGGCTTTCTTCATTGAAATTGAAGGTGAACCCAAGTTCAGCCCCTAGCTCGGCAAGTCTGTCGCGCGCCTGTTGGCTCTGCTCAGCGGTCGAGCCGTATTTTTCCATGATATGTTCCCTCAGGTTCTGGCCTTCGGGTCCCATATCGGGGTTCAATTCGAACGGGTGCCATCGCAGACGGGCAATGGCACCCGACTGGGCAAGCGCTTTCTCAAGTTGTTTGAACCCGACAATGCACCACGGGCAGACGACATCCGAAACAATATCGATCTGAATGACTGGACGGTCTTCTGCAGCTATCAATCGACGCTCCATTGTCGGTCGTATGATTACAGGTTTCTTACCAGATATGTGAAGTTGCCAAGAAATCAAACTGAAGTGTTTTTGCCTCTTCACATCGCTGGCATGAGCGTCTATACGCCCCTCACCAAGTCACAGGCGTGCGGTCGTGGCGGAATTGGTAGACGCGCAGCGTTGAGGTCGCTGTGGGGTAACTCCCGTGGAAGTTCGAGTCTTCTCGACCGCACCATTGGCAATACTGCCTGAATGTGTGAAGGCGGACATTCAAAGGCCTGCTGATTTGCAGGCTCACGCAAAGCCTACACTTCTTTCAATATGTGTTCTGCATTGTCGCCGCCGCAATCTCAGGTGTTGGCTCAATTCTAGTTGGAAGTCAAAATCTCGGCGGGATTTCGCCAGTTTGTGTGCAACTATGCAGACCTGGTATTTGCTCAATGCATGTGTAATACGGCACAATTTTCTTGGGGTCGTTTTCGATGCACATGAATTTTTCTACCAAGCGCCTTAAAACACGAGAGACTCATATGCAAATGTCTGCAGGAATGTGACCGATTTGCCATTCTCAAACAGCCTCTCCGGGCGCGCTCTGGTTTTTTCTGCAGCTGCACACAAGTGAATGACACAAAGGAACCAAAAACGCTGGATGGTGAAGGTTATGCTAGATATTTCAAGAAATACATCATTGGCTGCGCTCGTTGCTGCAACTGCAGCATTTCCGGCTGCGGCTGAACTGAAATACGAGAACGGCTCGGGCGGGTATGTTCTGTTGTATGGACAACTGCACCCTGCCATCATTTCCGTTGATGACGGGCAAGAGACGGATACCCGATTGCTGGACAACGATCTGTCGAACAGTCGTGTAGGCTTGCGTGCTTTCCAACCATTCGGGGCTAACGACTTTCAGTTCCGGTTTGAATCGGCCTTGGGTTTTCCGAACTCGACCGAGTGGAGCCAATTGGGTACGGATTTCGGTGGGTGGACCCGCACTGATATCCGGTTTGTCGACTTTTCGCTCAAAGGCGACTGGGGCAGGGCGTCTGCAGGTCAAGGCAGCATGGCTTCGGATGGCGCCGCCGAGGTTGACCTCTCATATGTCGGAACGGCACTATATTCCTTTACGAACGACGAGAACTCAGGCTTTTTCTATCGCGAATTGGGCGGTGCGCTGAGCGGTATCACGATTGGCGACACCAGTGATGATTTTGACGGCTCCCGCCGCGGCCGCATTCGCTATGACACTCCGGATTTCAACGGGATTTCAGCCAGTGTCGCCTGGGGGCAGAACATTCTGTCGTCCAGCGACGATGACGATTACTACGACGTCGCGGTCTACTATGAAAACACCTTTGCTGGTGGTGTCGAGTTTTCCGCCGGCGTCGCCTATGCCGTACGCGAACGGGACGACAATTCGGGCGACCGGAAAGATACGATCGGGTCTGCATCCGTTCTGTTACCAAGCGGGCTGAGCTTCACCGCTGCGGCAGGCACACGGGATGACGAAAGCGCCGGTGCGAGCGATCCCAGTTATTGGTATGGCAAGATTGCCTATGAAGGGGACTGGGTGTCCTGGGGTAAAACCGGTGTTGGCGTCGACTATTATAGCGGGGCCGATTTCGTAAATGACGGCTCGGACACCAAAGCTTGGGGCGTGGCCGTGGTTCAGAAGGTCGAAAGCATCAACACCGATGTGTACCTGAAATACCGCAATCACGACTTCGACGACGGCACCACTGGTTTCCAGAAGAACGAAACATGGGTTTTAGGCGCTCTTTGGAAGTTCTGATTTAGCAGCCTGACAATGCAGGTTTTTAGCGCCCCGGCCCAGGTTGGGGCGTTTTTGTTGGTAGAAATCGTGCCGAAACCGGATCGTTTCGGGATATGACCCTTGCACGCGGGCGGCGGGCAAAATAGAAGGCATCAAATTTTCCTGGCGCGCGGTTTCGTGCGCCCCGAATCCTATGGGGACTACCATAATGCAGGTTACCGAGACGCTGAACGAAGGTCTGAAACGCGGCTACAACATCGTCGTCACCGCTTCCGAGCTGGACGATAAGGTCAACGAAAAGCTGACAGAAGCGCAGCCGGAAATCGAGATGAAGGGCTTCCGCAAGGGTAAGGTGCCGATGGCGCTGCTGAAAAAGCAGTTCGGCCAGCGTCTGCTGGGCGAAGCGATGCAGGAAACCATTGACGGCGCGATGAACAAGCATTTTGAGGACAGCGGTGACCGCCCCGCGCTGCAGCCAGAGGTCAAGATGACCAACGAGGACTGGAAAGAAGGCGATGACGTTCATGTCGAAATGTCCTATGAAGCGCTTCCGAATATCCCCGAAGTCGATTTGAAGTCGATTGCGCTGGAAAAGCTGGTGGTCAAGGCGGACGATACGGCAATTGACGAGGCGCTGGCCAACCTGGCGGAAACCGCACAGAACTTCAAATCACGCCGCAAGGGCTCCAAAGCCAAGGACGGTGATCAGGTTGTCATCGATTTCGTGGGCAAGGTTGATGGCGAGGCATTCGAAGGCGGCTCGGCCGAGGATTACCCGTTGGTTCTCGGTTCCAACAGCTTTATTCCCGGTTTCGAAGAACAGCTGGTTGGCGTGAAGGCCGAAGAGGAAAAAGACGTCAACGTCACCTTCCCCGAAGAATACGGCGCCGAGCACCTGGCTGGAAAAGAAGCGGTATTCACCTGCACGATCAAAGAGGTGAAAGAACCGGTAGCCGCGGAGATTGATGACGAACTGGCCAAGAAATTCGGCGCCGAGGATCTGGTTGCCCTCAAAGGTCAGATCGCGGAACGTCTGGAGGCAGAATATGCTGGTGCTGCCCGCGCAGTGATGAAGCGCGGCCTGCTGGATGCACTGGACGATGTCGTCTCTTTCGATCTGCCGCCTTCACTGGTCGATTCAGAAGCCAAGCAGATCGCTCATCAGTTGTGGCACGAAGAAAACCCCGATGTGCACGACCACAACCACGGTGAGATTGAAGCAACCGACGAACATGTGAAGCTGGCTGAGCGTCGCGTACGTCTGGGCCTGTTGCTGGCGGATTTGGGACAGAAGGCCGAGGTCGAGGTGACCGACGCCGAAATGACCCAGGCGATTATGCAGCAGGCGCGCCAATATCCGGGCCAGGAGCGCCAATTCTTTGAATTCATCCAGAAAAACGCCCAGATGCAACAACAGCTGCGCGCGCCAATCTTTGAAGATAAAGTTGTGGACTATGTCTTTGAACTGGCCAACGTCAGCGACAAGGAAGTCAGCAAGGACGATCTGCAAAAGGCCGTAGAGGCGCTGGAAGAGGAATAATCCTCTTCTGGGCACTCGTGAAAACTAAAAAACGGAGCTGCCGGGAAACTGGCAGCTCCGTTTTTTTAGCTTCCGCAGGCCGAGGTGAGGGGGTCGGTCCTCGTTCGCGGAAGCGCGGGGAAATTGGGCGGAGCCGTCGAAAAACAGACGGCTCCGCATGAGTGGCTTCTGATCCCGCGAGGCGAGGGGGGAGCCTCACAGGCAAAAGCACCGGGGAATTTGGGCGGAACCGCCGGTAATTCGACGGTTCCGCTTGGGTGGCTTCTGATATGCAAGATGAGGGGGTCAGGTCTTGCCAACAAAAGCACGGGGGGTTTGGGACGGAGCCGCCGGGTATAGAAGGCAGCTCCGCCTGAGTGGCTTTCTGTCTCAAAAGGTGAGGGGGTCAGGCCTTTTGAGCAAAAGCACGGGGTGTTCGTCGCAGCGCCTCCTTCTGCGCCGGTGTGAACTTGTCCGAAAGCTCCTCAATGAGCTTGAGCACTGCCTGGACTTCACTTTCGGTTCGGGCCGAGTTCATTTGTTCGACGAAATACCTTTCCAGAACGCTGAGCGGTTGGTGATCACGGTTCGCCGGATGCTGTTTGGTAACATCTTTCGATGTTGCACCATGGAACAGGGTAAGTGCCTCTTCTTCTTCTAGGAAGACGTCGTGGTCTATACCAGCATACTCCCTAATGCTGTTGATCCGTTCGTCGGAGCAGTCCATCAAGGCGGCCATAGCCGTGACTTTTCCCATTGGTTTCGGTGTTCCGAGATAGTCGCATGGAGCATTCCCGGATCGCTTTAGGACGCGGTTGATAACCGGATCGATCACAGCGACAGCGTCCAGAACGCCTGCTTTTTGTGCGTATTCAAAAGACCCGATCATAACTTCGCTCGTGACATATGAAATAGTATTCTTGCCACGTCCATGACCCAACTTGTTGGTGTCGACGCAAAAGCGGGTCGCTTCCCAGATTTGCGCGCTTCGCAGGGGCGGCTCACCATCAAGGATGTCGTTGAAGACGTCCGCCAGCATGTGTGGCCCGGTCGTTTGAAGCAATCTCATACATCCAACGACTTCCCCATCATCGTTGATGCTTACAACATGTGCAGGATGCAGGTTGTCGAACTTATCCCGCTCTTTCCCATCTTCGACTTTCACGTCCCAACCCAGGCGATCCTGGAAGACGCGAGCGCGCAATTTGAACATTTCGTCCAAAACACAGCTGAACTTTGGTGCGTTCAGCCCATCAATGACAATGATCATGTCATCCCCCTCTAATCTCTATTGTCCGTAACAATTAGGTTAAGAGAGACTTGACTATGAAATCTATTGGGGGATTCCCGTAGATTTCTTTTTTTTTACCCGGGGTAGATTAAGCCCAGACTTATCGCGCGCCCGACAGCCTGCGCAGTGGTCAACGCACCAAGTTTGTCCCGGCCCGAACGCATGTGAACCTCGACCGTTCGGTGCGAGATGCTGAGAATATCACCGATATCTTGCTGGGATTTGCCCTCGGCGACCCATTGCAGGATTTCCTTCTCCCGCGATGACAGCGGTGGCAGGTACAGTGCCTTTGCCAGAAGTCCCGAACGCATCACAGTGTCATGAATATGTACGGCGGCCATCTGCAGCTCTCCCATGACATCCTTGATCTGGGATTCCCACTCTCTGTCAGAACAGTCGCGCGTCACGCTGAGCAAACCGCATTCGCCATAGGGGCCGCGGATTGGAACAGTCAGGCCGCGATCTGTAATGCCGAAATCACTCGCGTCGCGAAATACCGTGTTGAATTTGTCGTCGTGATTGAAACGCCCCCAATCAACGGGAGCCACGCTCAATGCCGCTTGATAGAGTGTGGGATCCAAATGGTGAAAGCCTTGCCGGGCATAGTGATGCTTCCATTCTTCGGGATAGTTTGCGTACCCCTGAACATCACCATGAATCGGATTCATGGTCGCATAAGAGGCAAAGTCAAAACCAAGCAAATCACAGACGGAGTCTATGATTTCACTTGCGGTCGTTTCTTTTTGATCGACCGCTGCTAAGTCAATTAACTTCACCTTGCACACCTCGGCTGCGGACGGTGCATCTGTCCGTTCAAGTTGCGGCTATTACCATATCCACGCCCGCACGTTGCGTCAAATGGCGTCATATAGACAAGTACGTTGATCATAATCAGGAATTAAGCGCGCTTGATCGGCAACACTTTGTCCATTTTGTGACAGGAGTGTCCCGAAACACCTAATACCAATAGACTTAAGGAGTCCAAATAGTCAGTTAGGCTGGTCGCACCAAGTCAATTTCTTGAATGCCTTATGCGACACCCCTTCATGTATTTGGTTTGGCCAACCCTGTTTCCACCAACATCCCACGCCTTTTCGCCTCATAGTAGTAGCCTTTGGCATAAAGCTGTATTGCCCGGTGTTGATCGCCATCTGCCAACAGCCAGGCGCCACGCAGGTATTTTCCCGCATACTTCAAGTTTGTATCGGCATCCAAAAGCCCGTTTGGCGGCCCCTGATAGCCCATCGTACGGGCCGTGGCCGGATAGATTTGCAGCAAGCCGTAATAGGGCCTGTTGACCGCCCAAGGACGGTGGGTGCTTTCGCGGATCGCAAGCTTGTGGACCAACTCGCGCGGCAATTCGTAATGGTCGGCCCATTTATTGATCAGGCCCCGTAATTCCGGCGTTTCGTTCGGATAAAGCGGAGGGTTTGATTGCTGGTTTCGGGTGCTCAGCCGATCATCTGAACCGGAACAGGCAGTTAATGCAGTTGAGCATAACGCAAACAGGATTGTCCGGCGTGTCAGGTTTGTCATCGGGCACCTCCGTATCGGAATCCGTATAAGCGGAGGACTTTGTCGCTGCAAACCTCTGTGAGTTTGTGTGCTGTTTCCCGCCGACGTCGTCCTTTTTCCGCCGATATAGAAAAAGAAAAGCCGCGCATAAATGCGCGGCCCTCAGGTTTTTTGAGTTCAGTCTCAGGAAGCGTCGGAAGAAGTTTCTTCGTCGGCGGAAAGACCTTCATCCTCGGATGCGGCCGAGCCGATGTCGTCGAACAATTCCGAGATCTCGAATTCGGCGGCAGCCTCTTCCTCAGCGGCCAATTCCTGAATCGACTTGCCCGAAGCCTGCAATTCGGCCTCTTCAGCCGAACGCGCTACGTTGAGCTTGATTGCCACTTCAACCTCCGGGTGCAGGATGACCGCGACGGTGTGAAGACCCAGCTCCTTGATCGGAGCGACCAGGGCAACCTGTTTCTTGTCCAGCGAGAAACCTGCTTCGGTGGCAGCGTCCGCCGCGTCACGCGGCGTAACAGAGCCATAAAGCGCACCGGCATCCGATGCGGAGCGAATCACGACGAACTGCTGGCCGTCGAGCTTTTCAGCCAGCGTTTCGGCTTCTTTCTTTGTTTCAAGGTTGCGGGCTTCCAGTTGCGCTTTCTGGGATTCGAAAGAAGCAACGTTTGCTTCGGACGCGGTCAGCGCCTTGCCTTGCGGCAGCAGGAAGTTGCGGGCAAAGCCGGGCTTGACGTCAACGACGTCGCCCATCTGGCCCAGTTTCGCAACGCGTTCGAGAAGGATAACTTGCATGATCCTGTTCTCCTTACTTCACGGCGTAGGGCAGCAGGGCGAGGAAGCGGGCGCGCTTGATGGCGCGAGCCAGTTCACGCTGCTTCTTGGCCGAAACGGCGGTGATGCGGGACGGGACGATCTTGCCGCGCTCGGAAATGTAGCGCTGAAGCAGACGGGTGTCCTTGTAGTCGATCTTGGGCGCGTTCTCACCCGAGAACGGGCAGACCTTGCGGCGGCGGAAAAACGGTTTTGCGGCCATGGTTTTATGTCCTTTCCTCAGGCGTTGATCAACGGCGTTCGCGGCGATCGCCGCGTTCGTCGCGCTTCTGCATCTGAACCGACGGGCCGTCTTCGTGACCGTCGACCTTGATGGTCAGAACGCGCATGACGTCGTCATGAAGGCGCATCAGGCGCTCCATTTCCTGGACCGCTCCAGCGGGGGCATCGGTCTTGAGGAAGGCATAGTGCCCCTTGCGGTTCTTGTTGATCTTGTAGGCCATCGTCTTGACGCCCCAGTACTCGCTGTCGACGATCTTGCCGCCGTTGTCCGCGAGGACGGTGCCGAAATGTTCGACGAGGCTTTCCGCCTGCGCGTTGGAAAGGTCCTGACGCGCAATCATGACATGCTCATAGAACGGCATGTGTGCTCCTGTTTATATCAAGGCGCATTTCATAGGCGGGGCCATTTCCCTTTCGCGACCCTGCCACGAGAGGCTGCGCGGTTCACAAATCACTGCGAAAGGATGGCCCCATATACACGTTTGAGCGTCAGGGACAAGTCCCGAATAATGTCACCACCCCGCCGCCCAAATACCCTGCGTGCGCCCAATTGCTGACGCTTTTTCAGTCGAAATTCTGACTACCGCGAGTTGAACCGCATAAGAGTAACCGCATTGTAAGGACCTTGAGACCGATGACCGCGACCCAGACCAACACATTCTCGCAGCCGATGACCGTGTCGGCCTTTGACAAAGCCGTGCCGGTCAAGATCACATTCGCTCCGAACTGGCCTGCGCGCATTGTGCTGCTCAAGGCGATCGGTTTGCTGATGATCGTCAGTGTTCTAGCCCTTTGGTTTATGCCGGGTTCGACTTTCGATGCCGACATGTTGCCCTTCAAGGCGGTTCCATCGATGCTGGTTCTGGCAATGGGAACAGCCTTGCTGACCCTGAAGCATGTGAACGATCGCCCCGACGCATATTTCGATCCGATCCGTCGCGAAGTGCGGGTTCTGCAGAAAAACGAAAACGGCCGTCCGCACACCGTGCTGCGTCGCGGTTATGAAACACTGGGCGGCGCCCGCTTTTCGGACAAGCAGGTGGAGTTGTTCGATCTCGATGGTAGCCTTTTGATGAAACTTCCATTGGCGTCGAAAGAAGTCGCGAATGCGCTCAAGGGACAGTTGAGCGGATCCATTGCAATCGCTGCGTGAGTCTGCCTCTGTTCATTCTCTAACAGGTTCTGTGAAAATTCGAAGATTGTGTGCCGCCCTGGGGCGGCACATTTTCGTTTGATGGGCGGCCCGATTGGTCGCATCGTCTTAACGTGGAGCAGACTTTATGAAAACGACCCTTCTTGCCGCCGTCTTGGCGTTGACCGCGACATCGGCGCTGGCGACTGCCGACAAATATGTTCTGGATGCAAGCCACAGCCAAGTGGTTTTCACTTACAACCACCTGGGGTTCTCGACCACGACCGGCATGTTCTCGGGGTTCGAGGGCGAGATCTTGTTCGACCCCGAAAACCCCGCAACATCAAGTGTTTCGGTCTCGATGCCGGTCCTGTCCATGTTTACTGGATGGGAAAAACGCGAAGAACATTTCATGTCGGGCGATTTCTTTGGCGCCAAGGAGGGTGACATGATTGCCTTCAACTCGACAGGGATTGAAATCACTGGCGAGAATTCGGCCAAGATTGTGGGCGAGCTGACTATGAACGGGGTCACCAAACCGGTCGAACTGGATGCCACGCTGAACCAGCTGGGTGAGCATCCGGTGGCTGGCAAGCCCTGGGCCGGGTTCGATGCAACCACAACAGTTGTGCGCTCGGATTTCAACCTGGGTATGTTCGCGCCCTACGTGAGCGATGAAGTCGAGATCAAAATTTCGGTCGAGGCGCAGAAGGTCGAGTAAGGATCTACCCTTTCCAAAAAAAACGGCGGCCTGCATGGCCTCCGTTTTTTAGGTAACCAATCTTGGCTCAGCCGTGTTGTCACTGCGAACGGTGTGCGGTCAATTCAATGTCTACATCAACCTCGAATTTCAGGGACGCTTCATCTTTGATGTTCGAACCGACCCCGTACTGCATGCGGTCAAGCGCCAGTTTCCCGGACATGGTCGCCTGGTCGCCCTTTAGATCAAGTGTGAACGGCAATACTACGTCGTGAGTCTGGTCACGGATTGTCAGAGGTCCGCGCGCCTCATAGCCAGTCTCTGTCTTGAACAATTCGGCTTGGAATGTCGCGGTCGGGAAGTTGGCGGCGTCAAAGAAATCGGGGCCTTTTGCCTGGTCGGTAACCGAACCGATGGTCACGGACGCGATCGAGACCGTCACGTTGACGGTCCCCGCCGGGCCAGACTGCGCCGGATCTTCAAATGTGATGGATGCGTTCCAGTCGGCGAACCCGCCTTTGATGGCATTTCCCATCTGTGTGATCGTGAACCCGAGTGTCCCGCTTTCGACCTGCCAGTCCGATTGCACCTGGGCGAGGTTCGAGGCGGGCGTCGGTTCAGCGGCTTGACCACCACTCCAGACGCCATATCCCAGTGCGGTCGCCCAAAGGACTACAGCAGTAGCGGCAGGCAGCAGGCTGTGCGATTGTTGTGGCGGTTCGGGGGCGATGGGCCGACCGGGCAACATGCGCCGCAATGTGCCGTCCCGGTCGATCACGTGGTGCTTGAAAGCGCCAAGCACATGCAGCCCCACGGCAACAACCAGAACCCACTGAAATATCCAATGCAGCCGGTCAGTCAAGCTGGAAAGCCATTCGGATTTGGGCACAAATGGCAGGTTTTGCC